>JAQTNJ010000372.1 GCA_028713955.1 Syntrophorhabdaceae bacterium | reverse complement strand
CCCCAATATATTGCCATCTGCCTGACTACCTTGTGCTCCGGTGAAAAGGCGATAACCGGTGTTTTCGGTCTGAACTTTGAAATAAGCCGTGCCGTGAACCCTGACCTTGTGAACACTACGATCCACCGGGCGCTGACCTCTTCGGCGGCCTTTGACGCTGCATGGGCCACGGCACCGGAGAATTCCTGGATCACATTGCCCATCGGCATGTTCTCTCTCTGCTGCATTGCGCTTACCCGTGAATTTTCCGTGAAGGTGATGATACGATCCATTACTTTGACAGATTCGATTGGATATTTCCCTGCTGAGGTCTCAGCGGAAAGCATGAGGGCATCAGTCCCATCGATAACCGCGTTTGCGACGTCCGTTGTCTCAGCTCTAGTAGGTCTCATGTGCTGGGTCATTGACTCGAGCATCTGCGTTGCCGTAATGACAAGGCGCCCCTTCCTGTTCGCCTTTTCTATGAGCATCTTCTGGAACATGGGCACCTCTTCAAGGGGCATTTCGACACCGAGGTCGCCTCTCGCGACCATCAACCCATCAACCTCGTCAAGGATCCTGTCAATATCCTTGATTGCCTCGCCCTTTTCTATCTTCGCTATCAGCGGTATGATAATCCCCTTTTTTGCAAGCCACTTTTTTACCATCAGGATATCATTCACGCTCCTCACAAAAGACAACGCTACATAATCAACATCCATCTTGATACCAAATTCAAGGTCCTGCTGGTCCTTCTCTGTAAAGAACGGTGCGCTGACCTTCATGTTCGGAAGATTCACCCCTTTTCTCTCTTTCAGTATCCCGCCTTCCACAACAGAGGTTATCAATGAACCCCGGGACTTTTTCAATACCTCAAGGGCTATCAGGCCGTCATCGAGGAGTATCGTGTCTCCGACCTTCGCATCCTCTATCAGCCAGGGAAAATCGATGTATATATTTTTATCATCTCCCCTGCCCTTTCCTGTTTTTATGATCAATTCGCTGCCTTTCACCAGGTGAACCTTCCCGTCATGTAATTCCCCTACCCTGATCTTGATCCCCTGGAGGTCCTGAAGTATCGCCACATGTCTGTCCAGTTTGCTCGCGATCTTCCTGATCCTTTCTATGAGCTGCCCGTGGAATTGATGGTCGCCGTGGGAGAAGTTCAGCCGTGCCACATCCATTCCGGCAAGTATTAATTTCTCTATCATCCTGTCACTGCCCGATACAGGACCTATGGTACAGACTATCTTCGCCTTTCTTCGTGTCTTCATTAGACCCCCTTTTTTAATATAACTATAAGCCCTCATGGCGAATCTTACGCGATATCCGAAAAATTCAATTCATCGTTCCATCTCCCTGATATAATACCTTTCAGCCTTGCAATATCTTCTCCTGATGCACAATCGAGCAGCATGCCGGCAATCTTTCGTGCGCGGAGCATGATATCCATATCCCTTATTATATCACCTGCCCTGAATTTTGGTATCCCTGACTGTCTCACCCCGAGCATATCGCCCACCCCCCTGATCTTCATGTCCTCTTCCGCGATCCTGAAACCGTCCGTCGTCCCTTCCATGATCCTCAGCCTTTTTGCGGCAATACCGGTCTTCTTGTCACCGGCAATGAGAATGCATTGCGAAGGGTGGGTACCCCTGCCTACCCTGCCTCGGAGCTGGTGAAGCTGAGAAAGTCCGAACCTCTCCGCATGCTCTATAACGATCATCGTTGCGTTGGACACATCGATCCCTACCTCTATGACCGTAGTACAGACGAGGATATCTATCACCTTGTTTTTGAATTGAAACATCACCTCTTCTTTTTCTTCAGCCTTCATCCTGCCGTGGAGGAGCCCCACCTTGAACGACGGGAACACTACCTTCTGTAAATGGTCAGCCATCTCCGTGGCATTGAGAAGTTCCATCTTTTCTGATTCCTCGACAAGGGGATATACGATGTATGCCTGTCTTCCCTCCCTGACCTCTCCCCCAACCATTTTATAAACAGCCTCTTTATCCTTCTCCGTGTACACCTTCGTCCGGATCTTCTGTCTCCCCTTCGGCATCTCGTCAACGAGAGAGACATCGAGGTCACCGTAGACGACCATGGACAGCGTCCTCGGGATAGGCGTTGCCGTCATCATAAGGACATCCGGCATGAGTCCCTTGTCCTTTAATAGTTTTCTTTGCAGCACGCCGAACCTGTGCTGCTCATCAATAATCACCAGGCCGAGGTTCTTGAATGCCACGTCCTGCTGGATAACGGCATGAGTACCAACAATGACGGTTATTGCGCCTTCCGCAATCCCTTTCAGGACACTTTTCCTGTCCCTGCCGAGGTTTCCCCTTAAAAAGACAACGGGGATGTCCATCTTTTCCAGCGCCTTATGAATAGTGAGGTAGTGCTGCTCGGCAAGGATCTCGGTAGGCGCCATAAAGGCGACCTGATACCCGCTGTCGACTGCCCTGAGGGCGGCCAATACCGCGCATACCGTCTTCCCTGACCCTACATCGCCCTGGAG
>JAQTNJ010000371.1 GCA_028713955.1 Syntrophorhabdaceae bacterium | reverse complement strand
TGTCAATGGCGTATTTTTCAGGTGCGATTTCACATGAACATTAAAATAAATAAAATACAAGAAAGGGGTGAGATTTAATGAAAAAATTTCTAACAATTGTTATGCTTCTCGGAATCCTTGTTTGCATATCTGGCGGTATTGCGATGGCAGCCGAGCCGGCTGCCGGCCTTGATTCACAGGTCAAACAGATGGTGGCGCTCGCCGCAGGTTTCGGGATCGCAATCGCAGCTTTTGGAGGGGCCATAGGGCAGGCAAGGAGTATTGCATCCGCCCTTGACGGCATCGCCAGGAATCCTGGGGCATCGGGAAAGATCGTAACGCCTATGATCATCGGTCTTGCCATGATCGAATCTCTCGTAATATATTCTCTCGTTGTCTCATTACTTCTGATCTTTAAGCTGTAATTTAAGCTGTAAACTGATCGTTACGTTGTAATAAATTGCAAAGGGCGGTTCAGACCGCCCTTTGCAATTTATTAAAAAACCCTGCTTCGCGGAACAAGAAGCAGGGTTTGTCTTTTCAATCTTTTCTTCGTTATTTCGCTGCCGGTTTTTCAGCCGGTGCAGCCATTGGTTTTTCCGCTTTTGGCTTAGCTGCCTTTTTCTCTTTCTTCGGCTTGTCGGCTTTCGGTTTGTCCTCTTTTGCCTTCTCTTTCTTTGCCTTTGCGCCGGCGATCTTTGTCACCATCGGGTTGCCCTTCTTATATTGTACCGCAACCTTATCGCCGACTTTTATATCGGAGATGTACTTGTAACCTTTGAGCTTTGCCATTGAAACATCTAATGTCACCGAGTCTTTGCCCCTCTTCACCGTCATCAAACCGGGGTCTGTCTTCACTACGGTCCCGACAAAACCGGGGATTGGCTTCGGTTTCGCCGCCTCCGCCGGTTTCTCCGGTGCTGCGGCCGGTTTCTCGGCTGCTGCGGCCGGTTTCTCGGCTGCTGGTTTCGCTGCCGGTGCAGCCTTTGGCTTTTCCTGGGCAAAACCTGTACCGACGAATGCAATACTTACCATTAAAACTAGTACAAACAACAAGACCTTCTTCATGATCCCCTACCTCCTGAATTTATAATATATTTGCTAAATGATGAAACATTTGCCCTCTATATGTCAAGAGCTTTTATCAACTCTCAACCATATCCTGTGAAGAAAAACAAATTGTAATTAACGGGGATTTTGATTACTATTTCATCCTCTGCCTGTATCCTTTTGACAGAACCTGCGGGCAGCATTACAATATAATCATATGAAAAAGTTCAGGCTCGTCAGCGACTATACTCCCAAAGGAGACCAACCGGAGGCCATTAAAAGGATTTCTCAACACCTGCGGCAGGGCGTACCGCACCAGGTTCTCCTCGGTGTAACGGGATCCGGCAAGACATTTACCATGGCCAATATTATCGAAAAGGTCCAGAGGCCCGCCCTTATCATATCTCACAACAAAACGCTTGCTGCCCAGCTCTTTACCGAGTTCAAGACATTCTTCCCTGAGAACGAGGTCCATTTCTTTGTCAGTTATTACGACTACTACCAGCCCGAGGCCTACGTTCCGACAACAGACACCTATATTGAAAAAGATTCGTCTATCAATGAGGAGATCGATAAACTGAGGCTCCTTGCTACCAACGCACTCTTTGAAAGGGACGATGTGATCATTGTCGCAAGCGTCTCCTGCATCTATGGGCTTGGCTCGCCGGAGGCCTATTACGGGATGCTCATCTCGCTCGAAGAAAACCAGGCGATGGAGAGAAAAACCCTTCTCAACAAGCTTGTTCAGTGTCAGTATGAGAGAAATGATATCGATTTTTACAGGGGCAGGTTCAGGATCCGTGGTGAAAATATCGATATATTCCCGTCTTACGAGGAAGAGAAGGCCATCAGGGTCGTCCTCAACGACGACAGTGTTGTGTCCATCTGTTCGATAGACCCGCTCACCGGGAAGACACTGGACAGATTGAAGAAATGCATTATATTCCCTGCCACGCATTACGTGACGCCGAGAGAGACCCTCGAACGCGCCATTGTCTCCATAGAAGAGGAGTTAAAACAGCACCTTGAGGTCCTGAACAAACAAAAAAAGCTCCTCGAAGCCCAGCGTCTTTCCATGCGGACTCAATACGACCTTGAGATGCTGCAGGAACTCGGCTACTGTACCGGCATAGAAAATTATTCACGTCATCTGACGGGGAGACAACCGGGTGAGCCACCCCCTATCCTGATGGACTATCTGCCGAAGGACGCAATGATCATGATCGATGAAAGTCATGTCACTATCCCTCAGCTAATGGGCATGTACCGCGGTGACCGGTCACGGAAGACAACGCTCGTGGAGTACGGATTCCGCTTGCCCTCGGCGCTCGATAACCGGCCGCTGACCTTTGAAGAGTTCGAGGCGAGGACGGGGCAGGTACTCTATATATCGGCAACACCAGCAAAGTACGAACTCAATAAGGCAGCGGGGATGGTAGCTGAACAGGTTATACGGCCGACGGGTCTCATGGA
>JAQTNJ010000370.1 GCA_028713955.1 Syntrophorhabdaceae bacterium | reverse complement strand
CGGCAATCACTGGAAACTGGGCCTTTGTTGCAGACGACGTAAAGGAACTGATTGCGCTATACAGGGAGGCTTAAATGTCAATTGCTGAATCCAGAAAAGGATATCTGTCCACCCATTTTTTTTCGGGTGGAACAATAAGCTCTGAAGGAATGCTAACCGCAATACTTGCCGATTTGAATAACACCGAAGACGTGGCCCCGGATGATATTGTCTGGATTTTCTCTGCCCTGGGAACCAAATATAATCCGCCCGAAGGTGGGCTCGAAGTCACTGGGAAGGTAACCGAAGTTGTTGACGGGTCCACAATCAAGGCTCTCATGGACTGCGCGCCTGGCCAGGTTTGCGACTTGACTCCAGCGACCATTATACTTTACGGCGTGTTTCCAAGAACAAGAGACGCCGAAGCTAAGGAGTGGCTGAGTCTTCATCTACCAATCGGCTCAGAAATAACCCTGGCCGCCGTGGGAAATAATTACATCATAACTAAGGGAAGCGAAGTCATCAACAACTCCCTGAATAGTTATATAGACAACCTGGGGCAGACCACGGAGATGACCGGCTATGATATGATGGCCGTTGTAATGGAGGTCACCGATGGAGATACCATCCAGGCAACTCAGCAATGCCTCCCAGGACAGCTCTGCGTCACAACACCCTTCAATGTGCGATTGCATGGCATATCATCTTCGGAAATGAGATTTCCTGCGGGCCGGACAGCGAAAACCTGGCTTGCTGAGCAGATCCCACCCGGCACAGTAGTTAAACTAGCCATAAAAGGAGAGGATTCCTATGGCAGATTAATAGCCGCCATATATTATCCTACGAATGATACGGTTAGTATAAATACCAAAATGATTGAGGCCGGTCGAGCTACCGGCTATAACCCTACTGCTGAATCCATGGATGCCAAAGCTGCGGTGAAATATGTAGGAGGAATAGCCAACGCTTACCCCGCCGCATGTACTTCAACTGTAACAAAACCATCCGCTGTACTCAGTCTCATGGCCCCCGTCTGCAACACCGTGAAAAAGGATGGAACAGATACCTGGTTCGGGTACACCGTGAAGAATGTGGGAGACAAAACCTGGAAAGGTTGGTTGGGCGTCGTGATTACCGACAACGATACCAAAAAGACGTATCAATATATGGGCGATCCGCAGAAATACAGCTCAATTGCGCCAGGCGAAACCAAGACGTTGTATGCGAAATTCGTGGTGCCGCAGGACTTTGGAAACAAGCTGTCCTGGGAGGCTGTTATTAATAGCACCTGAATTTCTTCTTTTTTTTCTCGACCGAAACGTATTTCTAGTAGCGAACCTATTCAAAGCTTGTGATATGATGGCCGACCTTGAGCAATTGCAGATAGTCCGCGCGGCATTGACATCCTGCAAAACAGTGGATGATATTGCCCATAATGTAAAGCTTCCCAAAGAAATAGTGATCGAGTGCCTTGATGCTCTCAAATCAATGGGCGTGGTTAGCAAAGACGCTTTCACGGACACATACTGCCCCATAGAGGAAGTCGCAAAAAATATATGCGCGCAATGTAATAGAATAGTAGACGATCTGAGAGGAGGTGAAAAAACTGACGGAATGCAAGACAAAGGAACTTAAACAAAGCAAGATAGCGTGGGGCGGCTTTGTAGTAACTCTACTTGGTGCAATACAGCTGAGCATGGTTGGGGTAGACATCACACAGTTTCAGACCATCGAAACTGCGGTGCCTGCTGCAATAACCATGTTATCCGGCATTGCGATCATCGTTTGGCGAAACTCATCACAGTACCTGATCAGGTGATCTATGTATTCTATTTTTTTTGACAACAACGAAAAACAGGGCAAGCGACCCGACTTTCTGGACGAAGCCTGGACTTATTACAAAAAAAGAATAAATAAACCAGAACCAGCCAATCTAGATTTCGATCTGGTATTGATAGATGAGGAATCGGGCCGTAAAGTAGGTGCCGAAATCAAAGAGCTGGACGACTTTTTTGGCAGCCTTCCGCCCAGAGGACGACTGGGCCGGCAATGCATGGATATAGCCCTACAATGCGACTACGGGTATCTAAGCATCCTTGGTAGCCTATCGGAGCTGATAGAGTCCATACCCCCATATTACAAGACTGAAGAAGGAAACATAATAGAGAAACCGGAAGAACGGATGACGTTGGACGAGAACCTGATATATGCAGTTCTCGGGGATGTCAAATCACTGGGAGTATTGCCGGTTTTTCTGTCACGAAATCCAATCGATTCTTTTCGGCTGCTGATCAACTATATGATTCATGACATCATCAGTGATCCACCCATAACCCTGTGCAGCAAACCCAGAAAAAACATGCACGCCATAAACGTGCTCTGCAACCTGCCGGGTGTCGGGTGGGAACGGGCTGAAGCTATATTAGAGATATATGGCTCCGTGTCTGAGTTCTTGCAGGAAGCACAGGTTTGTCTTGACAGCGGCGATCTGGGACCCTTGGAAAATATCAAGATAAACGGCAGGCGTTTCGG
>JAQTNJ010000369.1 GCA_028713955.1 Syntrophorhabdaceae bacterium | reverse complement strand
TGCCATCCGCTGGCAACGAGTCCTCCAAATGAGGTCTTCCTGGCCGCTTCGGGATCGGTATGGAAGACCTGCGGATCATATTGTGATGCAAAATCGACCATTGTCTTCTCATCCACTACTATTGATCCGAATTCATACACGGAACCCGGCACGTGATCCTCAAGATACAGGACCCTGAGGTGTTCTGTTGCTGAAGTATTGATCAAGTTCTCCTCCTTGTCGGCAATTATCTTCTTCGTGCACACTGCGCGTTTTTTTGCCGATCCATCAAGCCTCTTTCGTCAGAGGGACGTAGTTGATTAACGTGACTGATTCTCCCTCTGCCGGTATGAAAAAAAGAGGATCAGATGATCAGTCATGATAGTCAACTACGTTTCCGATCTCTGTATAGACGCACCACAATGTGCACATACGGCGGCATTATCATCGATTTCTTTGCCGCATTCTCTGCAGAACTCAGCCGCTGTTGGATTTGGACCGTACCGATTCTCATCCTTTCGACTGCCCTGCATCATGAAAACGAGAAGAATAATGGCGCCGATGATTGGAATCAAAACGATAAGCAGCCACCACCCACTGCGATTTGTGTCATGAAGTCGCCGTACCGAAACAGCAATACCAGGAACAAAAACTGCCAGCACATAGATGCTTCCCAGCAGACCTATTCCGGCACCTTTACTGGAAGTGCCGACCAAACCGTCAATGAAACCTAAAACAAGGCCTACGATGAAGTTGAACAAGAAAAAGTACCAGTACTCTTTGCGCCTTGCCCTCCCGCTAAATACCGCGTATTTCTTTAAGGCCTGGAGATACCAATTCATGTGCTCCCCCTTTCTTGCCCCTGATGACTACCATAGGCGAATGCTGAACCGATGGGGGCTGTCCTCAGTCAAATAATTTCTTATCAGTTGATTTATCCTCTATGACCCCGCCCTTTTTTAATCTTCCTCCAAAGGTCATAAAAATGCAATGAGATTCTTTAACCGTTTGCAGTAAAGCCTTCATGGAATACAACAGTACCACGAGTCTTGTTTTCCCCGAACGGCAACGCAAGAAAGTACTGTTGCGGAACGTCTTCAATAACCAGGTCCGGGAGATTTCTGAAGCCTAATCGTTCGTAGTAGCCGGGATCTCCCACGAGCACGCAGCCTTTTGCGCCCAATGCCTTTAGCGAGGACAGGCCTGCATGGATCAGGGATTTTCCAATACCCTGCTTCTGCAATTCCGGCAAGACAGAGACGGGACCGATACCATACCAGCCCTGGCTGCCATCGGAAATGGTCACAGGCGAAAACGCTATGTGACCTACTACCTTGTTATCAGCTTCTGCAACCAGGGAAATCGTGAGAGCATTCGCATCTCGCAACGCGTTAATAATGAACTGCTCCGCGTGGTTGCTAATTTGAAGATTCTTAAAGGCCGCTTTCGTGACCTCCGATATTGCTTCGATGTCCGACCCGATCTCGTTACGGATAATTATTTTCGCTTCCAATTTACGCCTGCCCCTGTGGTGATTTTATATAGAGCACGCTCCCGGTTTTGCCGCGTATATGATAGCCGGCTGCGTCATGGCAAGGCGGCGGGTCATCTCTTCAGGTGGTGGATGAAAAACGCGGATGCTTCGAGACTGCTCGTCAGCATATATGCCTCTTCAAGTGTATCGCCGCGGGCAAAACTCCCGTGCCCCCTCACAAGGATGATCTTATGATTCTCCATGTGTTTGCCGATCAAGCCGGCGAGGTCTTTCCTGCTGCCTGTTTTCTTAGACGTTAAGACCGGTATCTTCTTAAAGAAATACGATCCTTCCCGATCTACGGGGATAAGTGTGTCTTCTGTTATCGACAGGAGCGTCGCATACGGCGGGTGGGCATGCACGATCGCGAGGGCATCGGTGCTTTGATATATGGCCCTGTGGACAGGCACCTCCGATGACGCTGTGCGGGAAAGGTCCGGATCATCTTTGTCAGTATCGAGTGTGACAATGTCTGTTCGGTTTAACCGGCCCAGCATGGCGCCCTTTCTTGTAATGTAGATCGTATTGCCGATCCGCGCGCTCATGTTCCCCGCGTGCGAGCTGATCAACCCCCGTAAAAAAAGATCCCTCCCGAATTCCTTGAATTGGCGGAAGAGGGTTTTTTCCGAGATGTTTTTCATAATCGAATGTTCTTCTGTATCCGTACGTCGTGAATCGTAAGTCGTAAGGGGTTAAAATCGCCCAACGCCTAACGCTTTACGCCTGACGGCTTCATCCATGCGGCTTTATGATGACCTTCAGGCAGTCTTTGCCTTCAGAGGCGGTCTTAAATCCTTTTGCGATCTCCTGCAGGCTGAACCTGTGCGTGACCATGTCTTTGACGTCGATATTCCCGGCCCTGATAAGCTCGATGGCCTGGATATTATCAAGGGGGGCTGCCCCATAACAGGTTTTAAAGCCTACATCGTTCCTCCAGAAAGGATTCAGATCGACATCAAGGGTCTCTCCGGGGTTCGGCACTGCGAAAAACAAGATCGTTCCTCCCCGGTCAACTGACTGCAATGCCTGTT
>JAQTNJ010000368.1 GCA_028713955.1 Syntrophorhabdaceae bacterium | reverse complement strand
AGGGCTTTCCGGGGGGGAAAGGTTCGGTCGATATCGTCTTGGTAATGAACTGGGGGAATCCGGGCATGCGTCGCGCTGGGCGATGGTTCCACACGGACCCCGGGAAAACGGTGATGTCGCTGAAGGACTCGTTTACGAAGTCCAGCAGTCGGCTGGACTGGATGAGGATCGTCTCCTCGGCTGACCCATCCTCCTCAGCGAAGTTGAATCGGGGTCCGCCCTCCATCAGCTTGTAGGGGATACCGCCCGTCGTCCTCCTGCGCCATGTCAGGGGGTCCTCGTTCACGCTCATGGCAACTCTCCTACGGCCGGTGCATCACTGGTATTGTCAGCTATCTGCTTCTGGAGTGCGTTTCCCTGCTCCATCAGACCCCCGATGCGCTTCAGCTCGCCCAGCTCTCCAGTACCCTGCTTGAGGAAGTAGTCCTGTATCTTCTTCCCGAGGTCGGGGAAGCTGCTACGTGTAGCATCCTTGAATATGTTCCCGAGCTTGTCGGCTACTCCCTTGGGGATATTCAAACCAAACTCGCCTCCGCCTCCCTCGTCCCCGCCGAAGTCTCCCTCACCGATGCGACGCCTGCGAGCCTGGTCCTCCAACCCCTTGCGCTCGGCTGCCAGCGCGGCCTTCTTCTGGAGGAGATCTAGGAAGGTTCCCCCGACCTTCTCTCCGAGCTGCTTCGTTCGCTCGCTCTCCTCGCCGGGCTTGAACTCCGGCATAGCTCCGGCCTTCCCTGGCTTGTTCTTGAAGACGTTCGCGTCGAACGCCTTCCCTGCGATCTTCTGCTCGTTCTCGATCTCCTTAGCGAGTATGTTCTTCACGGCGTTGATCGGGTCGGCTTTCATCCCGATGGCGATCGTAGCTGCCATCGTGGCTGCCGTGATGATTCCAGGCAGCCGGGCCATGACCCCCTGAAGATAGATCGAGAGGTTCATGAATCGGTTCATCAGCCAGGTGGTGAATTCCTCCCAGGCGTCCTTCATCGAGGTGATGCACCACTGCACCATCTCCGGTAGGTAGCTGGTGAACGTATTGCTGAAGACGTCTCCCACCTTCGACAGAGCATACTCCACGGCATCGGTCATTCCGCTCCATACCACGCTTACGTTTGTGGAGAGGACCTGGAACCACTCGGCCGCGTCGGCGACGAACCCGGCTACTGCGTCGATCATATTCGCCACGACATTTCCGATGCTGGAGTCCACTCCGTCGAATACGTCACCCAGACCAGCCCACTTCATGAAGGCATCGAACGTGCTGACTGCGAGGTCCCATGCCCACTTGAGTTGGACAGAGATGCGATCCCAGGCTACGGACAAGGTATCCAGCGCCCGGTTCCAGGCAGCGGTGACCGCCGGCATGCTCGACAACCACTTGTAGACGACTACGATGGCCGCCGTCACCCCGACGATCGCGTAGGCAGCCAGGGCTACTGGACCCGTGATGGCCGTCCAGGCCATCGCAGCCGCGGGGGCTAGGAGGCCCAGTACACCCACGAATGCTACGACGGCCACGGACACCTTGAGGATCGCCTGGGGGATCTCGCCCAACGCCGAGTACCATCCGGTGAAGACGTCGACGATCTTCTTGACGCTCTCGCCGATGACGATCACCACCTTGTTGAACTCGATGCGTACCTTGGTGAGGAAGTTTCCGAGATCGTCGTAGATCTGCCCCATCGCGATCTGCTGTTCCTTGACGGTCTTTTCCAGGCCCTGCTCCATGCCGGGCCCCGTCAGGGCGAACTTCTTAGCTCCTCCGGCCGCGGGCGCGAACGCCTGCATGATGACTTGCTGCGCCTTGAACTTCTCACCGGAGGCCATGAAGCTCTTGACCTGATCCCGCTGCTCGTCGGACAGCATGATCCCGGCCCGGCGGAGGATTCCTACCGCGCGCTCGGGGTCTTGGAGGGCCCTCCCCATCGACATCGCCGCGGAACCGACGGAGCCGAAGGAGACGGCCGTGTCGGCTGCGGCCTGCATCGCCTGGTGGAACATATCCCCCTGTATGTCACCGTAGCGGAGGAGGGTCTTAGCGGCGTTAGCCATCTCCTCCTCCATGATGACGGTCCCGTCCGTGGTCTCCTTGATCCAACCCTTCAGCGTCTCCTCGGAGAATCCGGCGTTCTTTCCGAAGCCCTGCATCGTGATGCTGAGCTTGACCATCGTCTCCTCGTACTGGTCGGCCGCGGAGTCGGCGGCCTCGAACATCCCGTAGAGCTTGCTCAGCCCGAACCCGATACCGATGGCTCCCATGACCCCGTTGATCTTGCTGGCTAGTCCCTGGACCGACGAGAGGATGGCCCCCTCGTGCTTCCGGATGTCCGGGGCTACCTGGGAGGCGTCGGCGTGGATACCGATCATGGCCTTGGCTACTTCGATCGCTCCGCCTACGCTCATCGTCGTCGCCTCCTACCTCGTGGTTGCTTGGCAGCCTGCTCCCGCTCCCGAGCGGCCTCCATCAGCTGCCTCGCCCGGCTCTTGCCGAGGATCTTAGCATGCATCACCCTATCGTCGGCCGATCGGCCCTTGACTGTACCGTCGGACTCGG
>JAQTNJ010000367.1 GCA_028713955.1 Syntrophorhabdaceae bacterium | reverse complement strand
TGCCGGGAGGCGCCACAAACAGCCCGCTCTTCAATGAGATATCCTCCCTTGTCCACAGCAACACAATGGGGATACAGCTCAGCAACTATATTGTCGGGCTCGGCGGACGTGATGTGAACCCCGAGGACTTCCACGGCATCCTTGACGATATGTCGTCCCCGGCAGCCAAAGGGTCTTCGGAGCAAGAGAAAAACTATCGTGTCATAGGGGTGAGAGGATGATGTTACCGAACATCGATATCTATGCAGCGAATACGGTGACAAGAGAAGAATTTGCCGTCTCCGGCCACCGGGCGTGCCAGGGATGCGCGGAGATACTGGCAGTGCGCCTGGCATTAAAGGGATTCGGGAAGAACACCATTGTAGCAATGGCGACAGGGTGTATGGAGATCATTTCCACTCCGCTTCCCCTTACCGACTGGCGTCTTCCCTGGATCCATGTTGCCTTTGAGAATGCAGCCGCCGTTGCCTCCGGTGTCGAATCGGCGCTTAAGATCCTCACAGAAAAAGGGAAGATACCCCGGAAGGATATCCATGTTGTTGCCATTGGAGGAGATGGCGGGACCAGCGACATCGGTCTCCAGGCGCTCTCCGGAGCACTGGAACGTGGACACAAGTTCACCTACATCTGCGTCGACAACGAGGCCTATATGAATACCGGTATCCAGCGTTCTTCATCCACGCCCTACGGTGCCATGACAACGACCAGTCCTCCGGGGAAACGGAGCATCGGGCAGGCAACGCAGAAGAAGAACATGCCCAAGATCGCTGCTGCCCACAATATCCCCTACGTCGCGACAGCCTGTCCTTCCTATCCCTTCGACCTCCTCGCAAAGGTCAAGAAGGCGCGGATGGTCAACGGACCGTCCTATCTCCATATCCTCTCTGTCTGTCCCACGGGCTGGCGGATACCCTCTGACCTTGCCATACGGTACGGGAGACTGGCGGTTGAAACCGGTGTATTCCCCCTCTACGAGGTGGAAAACGGCAAATACAGATTAACGTATAACCCCGAGCCGTTACGTCATGTTGTAGACTACATGAACGGCCAGGGCAGGTTCAGGCACCTGACTGTAAAAACGATTTCCCTGATACAGGAAAAGGTAAAGAAAGATTGGGAAAGGATGAAATATCTCTGTGGTTTGAAGTAAAAGGGATATTTTTCAATTAAAAAAAGGGGGATTACATGGAGGTCGATACTGCGGCAATCAATACCATAATCGACAAGTATGGCAAGGATAAATCCTATCTGCTCGCCATGTTTCAGGATGTTCAAAGACAATACCGGTATCTGCCGAAAGAGGCTATTCAGTATATCTGCGGCGAGCTTCACATACCATTTAGTAAGGGCTATGAAGTTGCCACCTTTTACGCATCTCTCTCGCTTACGCCAAGAGGAAAGCACACAATCCATGTCTGTCTCGGAACTGCATGCCATTTGAGGGGCGGGCCGAATATCCTTGATACGTTCGAGAGAGAACTAAATATCAAGAAGGGGAATACAACCGGGAATGGTCTTTTTACCCTTGAGTCTGTAAACTGCCTCGGTGCCTGTGCGCTTGCTCCGCTGGTAAGGGTTGACGGACAGGATTACGGAAAAACAACACCGAGTATCGTTAAGAAGATAATTAATGAATATGGAGAATCATCATGATCATATCGATCGAGCAGCTTGACGGCATAGCAGCAGCATATAAACAAAAGATTGGGGCCTATAGTAAGATTGTGAAGATTTGTTGTGGCACGGGTTGCATATCGTCCGGTGCGTTGAAGGTCTACGAAAAGCTGAATGAGGCCATCGCAGCGGAGAAACTAAACGATAAGGTGCTTGTAAAGAAAACCGGTTGCCATGGATTATGCGAGAGGGGGCCAATCGTTGTTTTTGGTGACGATGAGATCCTGTACCAGACCGTTGGGAAGAGAAATCTGGAAGATGATACTAAACTGTTGTTAAAAACCATTCAGGATGGAACGATCGTTGAAAACCTGCTTTACAAGGGGGAAGATAAAACAAAAAGATATGTATCTCCCGGTGATATTCCTTTTTACGCAGGCCAGACAAGAATTGTGCTGGCTCTGAATGGTGTTCTTGACCCTGAAGACATCGAGGAGTATATCGGCTTTGGTGGTTACAGGGCCGCTTATAAAGCCCTTCATATGGATCCTGTGGAGATCATTGAATGGATACAGAAATCAGGTCTGAGAGGAAGGGGCGGCGGAGGTTTTCTGACCGGTACAAAATGGCGTTCCTGCAGGGATGCTTCAGAGGAACCGCGATACGTCATAGCAAATGGTGATGAAGGTGATCCCGGAGCTTTTATGGACAGGTCCCTCATGGAAGGAAATCCTCATGCTGTCATCGAAGGAATGATCATCGGCGGCCATGCCATCGGTTCCAATCAGGGTTTCATCTATGTGAGGGACGAATACCCCCTTGCCGTCCACAGGCTCTCAATAGCCATTGAAAAAGCCAGGGAACAGGGTCTCCTGGGGGCTAATATCTTCAATTCCGGTTTTAATTTTGATATCAAGATCTTTCGCGGCGGCGGCGCCTTTGT
>JAQTNJ010000366.1 GCA_028713955.1 Syntrophorhabdaceae bacterium | reverse complement strand
GAACAGGGTGACGAAGGAGATAGAACGGTTAAAGAAAGAAAATCCAGCGGCGGAAGGCCCTATTCCCGTAGAACTCGTAACAACCTCCGGAAGCGGGCTTGATCCCCATCTCTCTCCATCGGGTGCGTTCTGGCAGATCCCGCGAATTGCCGGGGCGAGGGACATTGAACCGGACAGGATACGGAAAATAGTTGAAATGAATATCGAGGGGAGAGAGTTTGGTTTTCTGGGTAATCCAAGGGCAAACGTGCTCACGCTGAATCGTGCCCTTGATCGCTATTTTGGACCCCCTCCATCTATAAAGTGATATAATAGCCAAAATGACCGCCATACCGACAGCACAGCGGCAGAAAGCAACAGACTTTCTCGAGCTCGTCGAGCAGACGAAGCGGGGGAAACTGCGCACGTACCTCGGTTTTGCCGCAGGGGTAGGGAAAACATACCGGATACTTAAAGAGGCGCATACCCTGAAAAACAGGGGCGTTGATATTGTCATCGGATACGTTGAGCCTCACGGCAGGCAGGAGACATCGGAACTCATTGAGGGGCTCGAGGTGGTCCCGCGGAAGCAGTATGAATACCGGGGCATAGTTGTGGAAGAGATGGACATTGACGGCGTTCTCGCCCGGCATCCCCGGATAGCGATCGTAGACGAGGTCGCCCATACAAATGTGCCGCTCTGCAAGAACGGGAAACGCTGGCAGGATATCATCGATCTTCTCGATGCAGGCATCAACGTGATCTGTGCGTTCAACGTTCAGCACCTTGAAAGCCTGAATGAGCTGGTGAGCAACGTGGCGGACACAAAGATACGGGAGACCATCCCCGACGCATTTCTCAAACAGGCAGATCAGATAATCACCATCGACCTGACCGTGGAGGATCTCCTTTTACGATTACAGGAAGGTAAGATCTACGAACGCGAAAAGATCCCCTGGGCGCAGGAACATTTCTTCAAACCAGGGAACCTCGACACCCTGCGTGAACTTACCCTCCGGGAGGTTGCCGAAAGTCTTGAAAGGGTTTCATCAAAAAAACTCCAGAGCGATCAGATAACAAAGAAGCAGCGTGCGTCAGAGAGGGTAATGGTATGCATCGCTTCAGCGTCGCCGCATGCGGAGACCCTCCTCTACAGGGGGTACCGGATGGCAGGGAGATTGAATACCCACTGGTTCGTGGTAAATGTCGAGACCCCGCATGAATCGCCTGTAAATATCGATGCCGCTTCGCAGCGTCATCTCATAAAGACCATGAATAAAGCGAAAGAACTGGGTGCGGAGTTCGTGAGGCTCCACAATAAGGATACTGTCGCCGCAATAACCGACTTTGCACGCTCCCACGCAGTAAAGCATATTATTCTGGGCCGCTCAGTGCAGCCGTGGTGGAAACACTTTATGGGCCGCTCTTTTACCTTTCAGTTCCTCAAGGAAGCTCACGAATTTGACATCCATATCGTATCCTTTGAGGATAAAGGGACACAGGAATGACATTAAAGGGAAAACTACTGATCGCACAGCTCCCGCTTATTGTTGCGCTGCTTTTTATAGGAACCATTTCGGCAATAACGACATACAGGGTAGGCGAAACATCCCAGATAATATTGCAGGATAACTACCGGAGCATCCTTGCCGTGGAAAGGATCAAGGAGGCCCTGGAGAGAATGGACTCCGCCGCCCTGTTCATCATAGAGGGCCACCGCAAAGAAGGCGAAAAGATAATCCGGGAAAACAGGCGGTCTTTTGAAGATGAACTAAGCGTCCAGAAGAAGAACATTACGGAAAAGGGCGAGGCAGAGGCCACCAGAAATCTTGGCATTCTGTGGAACGAATATAAGACAAAACAGGAGATACTTCTTACGACAAAGAACACCTCCAAGAGGGGTTTCTATTTCGAAGAGCTTTTACCCCTGTTCGAGAAGATCAAACGTACCGCCGACAAAATATTGGCCATGAACCAGGACGCGATGGTCTTCAAGAGCGAGCACGTGCGAAAGGTCGCCAACAGGACAAACATATTTTTGTTCGCCGTAACAATAATCCTGGCAATCCTCGGCATTACGATCTCTGTTGTCCTCACAAGCCGCATGATACGGCCCATCTCGGTTCTCAGCAAGGCAGTCCGGCGAATAGGGGCAGGCGACATGGAGGCAAGGGCAGGCATTGCAGGGAGTGACGAGATCGCGCGGCTTGGCGAAGACTTCAACAAGATGGCGGAGAGCATAGCCAGATACCGTCAGAGTTCTCTCGGTGAGCTTTTTCTTGTCCAGCAAGCCTCTCAGGCCACCATCGACAGCGTACCCGGCCCTGTCTTTGTTTTTGACACATCAGGCAAAATGATCATGGTCAACCGTTTTGCCGATGAAATATTTTTTACAGGTAACGTGGATGATATTGCCGATCCCCTTGCCCGTCTCGATCCATCGATCCTGAACGTTATTGAGCACGTAAAATCACACGTCCTGTCCGGAAAAGGACCTTACAACGCAAAAGGTTTTGAGGACGTGGTGTCGATAAGATCACCCCAGGGCGAGATGCACCTCCTCCCCCAGGCAGCGCCTGTCTA
>JAQTNJ010000365.1 GCA_028713955.1 Syntrophorhabdaceae bacterium | reverse complement strand
GCCCGATGGCAAGAACAACGTAATTGAAGCGCTCTTCCTGTATCCGGCCTCCTGCAAAATACCGGACCGTGACACCTTCCTCATCCTCATCGAAATACCGGGAATTGGCCCTGACAAACCTCACCCCCGCATCCCTGAAGGCCTTCTCCATCAAAAACTCCTGACCGAAGAACCGGAGGTCGTTGTAGAAAACGGAGATCTCCGGCTTCGCCCTTTGCAGTGTCCATTTCACCTCACGGAGGGTGTAAGAGCAGCAGACCGACGAACAGAGGGGGTAATCCTCTGAACGGGATCCGACGCAGAGGAAAAAACCGATCTTGTTGAAATCGGCCGGAAGCTCGCCCTGCCGCTGGTCTATAACGGCGTCGTATTCAAGGCTCGTGAGGACCCTCTTCCCCTTGTATTCAACAGGGTCATAGGGGGTAAGACCGGTAGCGATTATCACCTTGTCGGCTGACAGCGTCCGTCCGTCCTCGAGGGTTATTACAAACGCCTTATCCTTTTTGTCTACCTTCGCGATCTTTGCATCGCTGATCAGGGTCAGGCGCTCGTGGCCGCGTATCTCGTCGAAAAAGGTTTTGAACCCCACCCGGCAGTTCGCGATACGGGCCATCAGTCCGCCCGGCTCAGGTGTCGATTCAAGGATCGTCACGTTGTTTTTTTCCGCCAGACCGACCTTTGCAACCGATATGCCGCTTATGCCTCCGCCTATCACCAGTATATTCATATGCCTTTGCGCTCCGTAACTCCGCCCGTATCACCGACTGTTTTCATAAAGAATTGTTTTCTCCCATAACGTAAAGCAGAAGGTCCGTGAGATAGATAACCTTCCTGCCAACGGCAAATGTCTTCATTGCCATGTGACAGAAGGGGCAGAAGACGACGACGGTCCCTCTGGACCTGCTGAGGATCAGGTTCGAAAGCTTCTCGGTTGCCCATTTGTTGAGGAAAAGCTGGTTGCCTCCGCAGCAACGGTCCCTCATCTTTTCGCCGTCAATATCGCCGCCGAAGGCGCTGATCGCATCTTCCATAATGTTCTTGTTCCTGATGGCGCTCCCTTCAGGTCTCATGAGCAGACAGCCATAATAAGGAAAGAAGACCTTACCCTTAAGGTCCCTTTTTTGTCCTATCTGTGACAGGTTCCCAGGGTTCAGGAGTTCCAGGGGACTCAGGATGTTGAAAGACCTGTCCGGATCGGCATCTTTCAGGTTCTTATAGCAGGCAGGACAGGGCACTACGATCTCTTTACACATACCCCGGGCCTTCCTCAGGTTCTCTCCGGAGATGCTCAGCAGCTCGTTCCTGTCTCCGTATTCCAGGGCACCGCAGCAGTTCCAGTCCGGTATCTCCGTGAGACTATGGCCGAGTTTTTCACAAATCCGCCTCACACCGCGGTCAAGCTTCTTCGCTGAACCGGTGAGAGAACACCCGGGATAATATCCGTATTCCATTATGACCTGCCTTTTTCAGAAGGGTCCAGGCCTTCTGAGGCGTTCAAAGGTTTTAATCTTTTGACCTTATGGGGGAGGTGAAAACCCGCATACTCCATCCATTTCGGCATGTGCTTTATGTAACCGCCCTTCAGGAGGTCGGGCGCCGCCATGACCACCACGAATGGCTCGTATACCCTGCCCCAGATGTTAAGGGACTTCTTGAATGCCTTTTCAAAGAGGGCCTCCATGCCAAGCGACTCCTTTACGGCACGGACCACTTCGGGGATCCGTATCTTCCACGGGCAGGCGCCGGCACAGCGGTAGCAGCTCGTGCAGTAGCGGACAAGGGGGTCTTCCTTCCCGATCTCCTGGCCGAGAAAAAGCCGCAGGAGCAGCTCCTGTGGGTTCACCGCGATGTCCAGATCGTTCACCGTGCACACAGACGCGCAGATCTTGCAACCAACGCAGACCGAAAAATCCTCCCGCCGGTAACCGGTATGTTTGAAAACTATTTCATGATCTTTTTCTTTCATCGCTCAATATTTACTCAATTCCTTTTTTTGTTGTCGTCCTTCGTCCAAGCCCCTCAGGCGGTGGTCCGTCTTCTTTCCATACTATCAATCCTCTGCCTCTTTCAGTTCCTCTTCGAGGAAGGTAACGTATGGTATCGGTTCTTCAAAACTCCTGCCCGACATATAGCCGAACATCCCCTGAAGCCTCTCGGACACACCTTTGAAATACTTCGTCAAAGGAATCCCTTGAGGGCAGGCCTCCTCGCAGGCGCCGCACCCCACGCAGGTCTGCGACACGTGGTACATTCTTATGAGGTGAAAAAGCTCTTTTCCCTGAGGCATTTTCGCTGAACCTGTCCGGAAGATCTTGTTCAGGAGCGCGTCACCTTTGGGCAGATACTCGTCTCCATGAAAGACACAGTCGATACAGTAGCATACAGGGCACATATCCCGGCAGTTCATGCACATAATGCACTTTTCAAAGTCTTTATTGAATGTTTCCATGTCTACCTGGAACTTGTCCATCTTTGCGTTCTTTTCGATGAGCATCTCTGCGGGAACCTCTTCGTATTCTCCTTCTATGTTGGAGAGCAAGCCTTCTCCCTTTTCCGTATAAGGAACTA
>JAQTNJ010000364.1 GCA_028713955.1 Syntrophorhabdaceae bacterium | reverse complement strand
ACCAGGGACACCAGAATTCCAAGAACCTGAAATGGACCTGGGAACAAGTTGGGCAGAGTTTGAAGACGAGAACGAACAGCAAGAACAGGCACAAGTGCCTGACTGGATTAAGGAGATGATAGAAAAAGAACATGAATTAACTGAACTAGTCCAGACAAAACGACAAAATTGGTGCAAGACACACAGACTAGCATGGAAAACCATGCACATGCATGAACTAAAAGGAAAAACGTACATCAGGATCATGAGAGAGTACTACGCATTCTGCCAAGAGCACAAAGTAAAAGTGCCAACGTTCAGAGAAGACATACAGCTACAGTCCATCAGAAGATCCCTGGAAGGGATCATTCCAGAGTGGGAAGGGAGGGTGTGGTAGATAAATGCCTCGCACCAACTTCAAGCTACCCTCGCGCGGCTCGGCGACGCTCGCGCGGCGAGCGTCGGCTTGAAGAGTGCTGCGGCAAACGATTGTAGTAGATTCGAAAGGTGATCAGATGTATATAATTGGAATAGTAGGACATGGTAAAAACAAGTTCACATCGAAATCAGAAGATACAGCAAAGAGATTAATAAAGAAAATACTAACGGATGGATTGGCAACTCATGGTAGCATAACACTATGCTCAGGACATTCACCAGTCGGTGGAATTGACATATGGGCAGAGGAGATTGCAATCGAAATGGAAATACCAATTGACATCAAATCACCAAAGACATTCACATGGAACGGAAACTACGGATATAAAGAAAGAAACATCGACATTGCAAATACATCTGATGAAGTACACTGCATACTGGTAAGCACGTATCCACCTGGATACAAAGGAATGAAATTTAAATCGTGTTATCACTGCGATAAACATCCAGAAAAAATACCAAAACACGTAAAATCAGGTGGATGCTGGACAACATGGAGAAGTAAAAATCCGATATTTCATGTAATAAGGAGTGACTAGAACATGGTATATGACCAGAAACATGTATGCAAATTATTAGTTAATTGGATGTGTGAATACTGCCCAAACATAATCAAATGCCAAACAAAATTACACAAGGGAGAAATGAACTATAAACAAATGTGCATTTGTATTGACAACGGAATAATGACTACAACTGGACATTTCCCAAATGAAGATTACTTCAACAAGCGATTGGAATAGTGGAGTTGAGAAGACATGGTTGAAATTGATGAAGAAACGAGCAAAGCACTAGAAGTAATGGCACTTTATGACATGAACACACACGATAACATAGTAAAAGCGATGAGATTAAAAGAAGAAGCAACACTGACAAATAATTGGTTAGAAGAAACGATACAAAGAATAATATACATACAACTGAACACAAGAGAATGGTCAATAGATACATCAAAATGTACAGCAATGAGTGAAGACATACAATGTTATGCAAGAATAACAAAAAAAAACAAATTCATAGCAGATGCATATGAAAGAAATCCACAGAGTGCATTAATATGTGCATATGCAAATGCATTACGAACAGTAAATACAAATAAGTGGAAACAGGAAGAACAAACAAATAAAATGAAAAACGAACTGATAAGATACAGGGCAATGCTAATGATCATTGGAGAGTATGACAGTGACTGGAAACCATCAACGAGTAAAGAACATGAAGTGATGGTAAAAGCAAAAATACAACTAATGGAAGAAGGAATAATCCAATGATACCACCAGAACTAACAACAATCGACCATTGGATTTCATGGAAACCAGTAAACCAAGATAAGAAGCCACTCGACCCGACTGGTCGAGTGGCTAATGCACTGGACCAGGCGAACTGGCAATCACTGATAAAAGTGATGATAGGACAACAACCGGAATGCTGTAAACTACCTATGCTAATAGACACAAACTTCAACGAACATCACCTAATGGATAACATGACACACCTGATATGTCCAAAATGCAGATCAGGAAGACACATCCCAACCAAAGCCGACAGAGTCGGCTTTGTATTGACTGGTGACTACGTAGTGATCGACGGGGATCATGAACCTTGGATCACAGAATTAACAGACAGATACGTAGAGAAGACCTACTGTGAAGTAAGCCCCAATGGTGGGATTCACGTATGGTTGAGAGGAAAACATAAAAATCAGAGAGGGAACTTCGAAGTGTACAACGACAAAAGATGGATGACAGTAACAGGAATAGGAAATGACTTGGTAATCAGCGAGATTACGGAGGAAGACAGAGAATGGTTAGCAAAGATGATAAAATCAAAGAAGTAATCAAGCACTGTAAGGAAGATATGATAGATTTAAAAATCGTAATGTACAGAGAAACAAGCAATGACATGATGTTAGTGTGGAAATATCAATACAACCTGAACATAGAAATCATAAGGAACCTGGGAATCGGGAACCTGGCAGTAGCCTCAGCATTGATGAGGGAATTGTCCAGGTCGATCATAGCTGCGACGGCTTACCAGATGAATTGCCGAAATTTAGACTTTAATAGTAGAAGACAAGACAATATAAGCAAGGAACAGATAATCGAACCTTGAGGCTATTAGGAGGCTTTAACGTGATATTGAAAATACTAGCATCACT
>JAQTNJ010000363.1 GCA_028713955.1 Syntrophorhabdaceae bacterium | reverse complement strand
AGTTGGCGGCACTGCTCATTAATAAGGGGGCTGATGTAAATATCCGGAATAATAACGGGGATACACCGGCTATGATTGCGGAGAAAAGGGGGAAACCCGAGCGAGTTGCCATATTGCGCAAGACCGGTGGTGGTTCTGTGCGCCAGGACTTCGATGCCAAGCTTCAAAAGGTCGCAAAGGCAGGGGTTGTCTATCAAGACGACGTAGAGGTTATAGTGAAGCTCGCTCGTTCCCTTGCCCCTCCACCGGTTGTACCTCGGGAAGTTCAAGAAGAGATGATGAACGGCAAGGCCGCATTCAAGCTTGCGAGACAGCTAAAGGACTACAAGGAAGCAGAAGAGCATTTCAGAAAAGCCTCGATATTGGCCCCATGGCTTCCGGAGCCGTACTTCAATCTGTCCGTCACACAGGAGAAACAGCACCGGTGGGATGAGGCGAAGAGCAACCTCGAGAAATATCTCATTGCCGCCCCTGGCGCGAAAGATGCCCAGGCGGTGAGACAGAAGATGGCGGAACTGAACCTGCAGAAGAGACGCTGGGAGGACTTCGATCAGGAGGTAAACATAGGGGTCATTCTTTACAGGAAAGGACCAGGTGAGTACAACGAGGCTATTCTGCATTGGAAGAAGGCTGTTGAGCTGTTCCCGGAGCACCCTCGAATTGACCAGGTGTATTACAATATTGGCGAAGCGTACATGAACCAGTCCAACCTGGATGATGCACTCAAATACATGCAGAAATCTCTGGAAGTGAACCCGAATACCGATATCACTGCCAGATACAACAATATAGGCATAGTACTGGAAAGACGCGGAGATCGGCCCAAGGCATGCACGTATTATAAGAAGGGTTGCACCCTGGGATCAAAGGTGAGCTGCGGCAACCTGTCGAATTGTCCGTAGGCATACCGGTGTCTTTATGATCTATGCCAATAAATGAGGAGGATGATATGAGAAACGGGATCTCCTGGAAGATACCTTTGTTGACAGCAATGTTTTTACTTATTTCGATACCGATGTTTATGGATCTGCAGCCGGTCCGGGCGCAGAACGACATTGACGTGAGTGGTATCTGGCGGTTTAAAGGGGAAAACAAATTCCATATAGAATTCGCCAAAAAGGAGTCGCAGCTCATAGCGACCTTCGTTTACGACGACAAAGAACTGAAAGGACAGTACGGAGAGCGCCTTCCGTTCTTCACCGCAACCCTCAATGAAAAAAGATTTGACGGACGAATGGACTACTCTCAAAGCAAGGGCGCCATTGTAACGGGACGAATCAAGGACAATAAAACCATCGAATTCATCGACGGGTCAAGATCAGGAGAGAATGTGTTATATCGACAGTAGGGGGAGCGTGAGGATGCACTCATCGGCGGTTACGAAGCGGGGTGCGCCTCACAAAGAAACAAAAAATAGCTTAATGGTGTCATTTATAAGGAGCGACTATGAAAAAAATATTTTTCTGTCTCGTTTTGGTATTACAACTGTCGATGGCGCTTTTTTCAATCACCCTTGCAGGCGAATTAGAGAATACATTAATAATGTATGCCAGTATCGGCGATCTGACAGGCGTGCGTAATGTAGTCGAAAAAGGGGCAAATATCAACGCGAGGGATGCTCTCGGGATGACTGCCCTTATAAACACGGCCAGGATGGGTGATCGCAACAAAGAGGTAGCTCTCTTCCTGATCGAGAAGGGGGCGGATGTAAACGTTTACGACAAAAATGGCTGGACACCTCTGATGCATGCTGCCCGAGCAGGTTCCGTGAATATTGTACGTGCCCTGATAGAAAAAGGGGCTAACTTAAACGCACAGGACGAGTATGGGAATACGGCGTTGATGCATGCGATAAGCTCTCCCAAGGCCGATGTAGTAAGATTGCTGATAGAAAAAGGGGCCAATCTAAACGTCACTGACAAGCTTGGCCAAACGGCATTGAAAATCGCGCGGTTTTTAAAAAGCGTGGGAAAGGCTGATTTTGGTTTTGGACCAAAACAGCAGAGCGAGATTGAAGAGATCGTACGCATGCTTGAGAGGGCCGGGGCAAGGTGATCATTTGGGAGGATTGAATATGAAGCAAATTGTTCGTTTTTTTATTGGGATCTTATATGTATGTCTTGCCATGGCATGCGCCGTATCTGCCGGTGAGCTTGAGGATGCATTGATCAATAGCGCCCGCTTGGGCCGTCTGGACGAAGTAAAAACCCTGCTCGATAAAGGCGCAAACATTAACGCAAGGGATTCCAAGGGCCAGACTGCACTGATATGGGGTATCCAAAATATCGATATTTTACGTCTGCTGATAGAAAAGGGGGCAAACGTGAACGCATATGACAAAGATGGAAGGACAGCATTGATACAGGCTGTCTTTTCCTATTCCGGTTCCTTAAGCATTTTACGCCTGCTGATAGAAAAAGGGGCGGACATGAACGTGAGGGACGAGTATGGAAATACGGCGCTGATGTACGGGGTAAGTTCTCCCAAGGCCGATGTAGTAAGATTGCTGATAGAAAAGGGGGCGAACCTCAATGTGACTGACAAGCTCGGCCTTAATACGGCATTAAGCCTGGCGCAATTTTTTGCAAAAGG
>JAQTNJ010000362.1 GCA_028713955.1 Syntrophorhabdaceae bacterium | reverse complement strand
ACACCGGGTGTATCTTCGGTGATGGCCTTCCTGTAACCGAGCATTCGGTTAAAGAATGTCGATTTGCCTACGTTTGGCCTGCCGACCACGCTGATGACCTTTTTCATACCTTTTCCCGATACCGTAATGCAAGGCTAAGGATAAATCCGATAAACGGTAATACCATGATCGACTCGAGGGCGACGGGGACACCGAAGTTGTCCGCAACGATCCCAAGCAAGGTAACGCCGATGCCGCCTGTTCCTATAGCAAAACCTACCATCAGGCCTGAAGCGATCCCGAGCCTTGCAGGCAATAGTTTCTGGGCCATGACAACGGTAACGGCAAATGTGGAGATAAGGAGCATGCCCTGAAACCCGAGGACAAAAAAGAGCATATACCCCTTCACAAAAAACATGAGAGGAAGCGTTGCGGTAGCGAACAACATTGTGAGCCTGAGAAAGCGGCGATGTCCCCACCTGTCAGCCAGGGGAGCCCCGATCATGGTTCCTATCGCGCCGCACAAAAGATAGACAAAAACAAGTTTTCCGGCATAGAGCGCGTCGCCTTTCATGTAGTTAATATAGTAAAAGGGGATATAGGTCAAAAGACCCATCTGCGTCCAGGTCCTCATGACAACGATGGCAACGAGCATGAAAAGAGAGGAATAGGCGCCGCTTACGGCCTTTGGCGCCTCTGCCTGCCGTTTCGCATGCTCCATGACGGGAATAGCGATAACATTCCGCTGATATATGATGATGGCCGTCACGATGAGCGACGGGATCACAATAACCGGGAGAGAGGAAAGCCCTAAAAACTGTATGATATAGATGGATAGGATCGGACCAAGTGAAAGACCAAGGTTGCCGCCGACAGAGAATATGGCCATGCCGGTGACACTTTTTTCGCCGGTGAAAAAATTCGCCGTCTTGTAGCCTTCGGGATGGTATGAGGCGATACCGAGCCCGCTGACCGCCACCATCACCAAAATGACAGTATAACTATCAGGTACAGCAATAAAGGAAAATCCCATACCGGCACAGAGTAACCCGATGGGGAGCAGAATTGCCTTCGCCTTCTTGTCGGAATAAAACCCGAAGAGCGGCTGCAGGATAGATGAGGTAAAATTGGCCATCATAAGGATGAAGCCCGTCGTGGTGTATGAGAGGGCGAGCTTTTCCTTGAGAAAGGGGAGCGTTGCCGGGAGGGCCCCCTGGTAGATGTCCGTCACGAGGTGCCCCAGGGACAGCAGGATCAGTACCTTCAGATTCCACTTGTTATTCATGTTCCACGATATCTCTGAATTTCACGAGCATCCTGCACGTGGCGCCCCATATCCTGTCCCCGTTGTAATGGAAGGAAGAAACCGGTTGTGTTATCCCTTCGTGTTCGGCCATCTCTATAGCCGGATCAGTCTTTTTTAAAAACCCGTACGGCAGGTATATGAGGTATGCCACTTCTCCCGGGTTTGTTTTAAACGTGTATGGATAGGGGATGATCCCCACGTAGGGCGTTATAACAAAACCTGTCATTGTATAGACATCGTCCATCTGTCCGATGATCTCCAGGTCAGTATTTTTAACCCCTATCTCTTCGCAGCATTCCCTCATTGCCGTTCTTTTTGTGTTGCCGTCCCCGGGTTCGTACATACCTCCCGGGAAGGAGACTTCGCCCTTGTGGATCTTCACCGTATCGGTCCTCTTCGTGAGGACGAAAAAGACGTCGCCGTCTTTTTCAAACAGCGGGATCACAACCCCTGCCATGATCGTCTCCGCACATTCTACCTTACGGGCGCTGTGTGCCCCAATCCGTTCCTTTATACGGGAAAGCATCCCCTATTCTAACCACAGGAGGTACGAGAAATCAATAGCATGAAAGGCGGCTTATTGTTTAGTGCTCCGATATTAGGATTTATTGGTGTCATTGCGAGCCCGCAGGGCGCGGCGTTTTGTCATTGCGAGCGGAGCGTGGCAATCTCATTCAATAAATCGCATCCTTAGATCGCCACGTCGCTTCGCTCCTCGCGATGACTTTAAGGGATGCCTGGTTGATTTTCCGCCGGATGTTAAAATTCTGACGCTACTGCCGGAAATTGACGTCTACCCTGAAGATATTCAGCAGCCTCTTCCAGATAAGCATCTTTTCAACATCCATCAGAAAATCGGGCGCTTCCATAGTCTTCAATTGCCCATACCTGTTGCAGCTCAAGGCAAGCAACCGGAGGTCATCCTCTGCATGTCCCCTTTCCGGAAGCGTATACAACATGTCTGATCTTCTCTGGCCTCTCTGACCTCTCTGTCCCATACGCTTTTAATTTGCAAATATCATGCCCGGCCGTGATATATGTCACAAAATTTATTTTGCTCTCCGTTGACTTTTATGTAACAATGTCTACAATCTTTTTTCAGGAGCATGGAGATGACAAGACAAAAAGGGTTCACCCCTGATGTAAGACCAAAGTTGAGCAATGACATGATCTCAAAGATAGAGAAGATCTGCAAAGATAAGGGCTGCCCAACGGATAAGGAATTGATACAACGGGCGGTTGAGCGGGCCATCGACGAATATGTGGAAGAATGGTATGAAGTATCGCTGGAGGCAATAGAACTTCAGGACGGAGACGCGGATTACGCCAC
>JAQTNJ010000361.1 GCA_028713955.1 Syntrophorhabdaceae bacterium | reverse complement strand
AGACAGCCGCAAAAGGCTCCGCCAAGCGGAAACCGGCCGAAGAATCTTCAATAAAGACAAAAACTTTGTTGGATAAAATCTTTGCCAGCATCAAATCCGGGGTTTTTGTAGTCGACGCAGCAACACGAAAAATTATTACAGTCAATATATCTACCAGGCATATTTTCGGTTATACGAGGGATGAAATAATAGGCCTTGATGTCGCGCTTCTGCATGTGGATACAGAACAGTTCAGAAAGTTTAGCGAGGAACTGCTCCCTGCCTTAAAAATAAATGGGATGTATAATGCGGAGTTTCCGCTGCGGCGTAAAGATGGATCTGTTTTTATCAGCGATCTCACCGTAACGGACCTCCAGGATGATTCAGGCCATCGCACGGGTTTTGTGTGTGCGGTTCGCGATATCACCGCCTTGAAGCAAGTACATGAGGAGCTTATAACCTCTGAAACCCGTTACCGCAGGCTCTTTGAGACAGCCCGTGACGGTATCCTGATCCTCAATGCAGACACGGGACAGATAGAAGATATAAACCCATTTCTGGCAGATATGCTGGGCTATACCAGGGAAGAATGCCTGGATAAAAAACTCTGGGACATAGGAGCCTTTCAAGACATCAAGACAAGCAAGTCAGTATTTGAGGAACTTCAGCGTACGGGGTATGTACGTTACGAAGATATGTCGCTTGTAACGAAGGATGGCCGGGATATCGCCGTGGAATTTGTCGGTCATATCTACACGGTTGATCATGCGAAAGTAATCCAGTGCACTATACGGAATATCACCGAGAGCAAAGAGGTGAAAAAATATCTCAAGCTTATGAATGAACGGTTTGCTTTGGCCACCCATGCATCCGGCATAGGCATCTGGGATTGGAATGTTTTTTCGAACACTTTGGTATGGGATGACAGAATGTTCGAGCTCTATGGTATTGCAAGGGATTCATTCCCTGATTGTGTTGAAGCCTGGCAAAATAGTCTGCATCCGGATGATCGGACAGAAGCGCTGGAGGCAAGCCAGAAGGCTCTCCGTGGAGAAAATGAATACGACACGGAATTCCGCATACTGACGCCGGACGGAGCCGTAAAATACATAAAGGCCTATGGCAAGGTTCTGAGAGACTCAAAAGACAGACCCCTGCGAATGATCGGAATCAACTATGACATAACAACGTTCCGGCAGGCTGAAAAGATGCTCAGGGAGAGTGAAGAACGCCATAGGTCTTATATCGACGTGACAGGGCAACTTGGATGGGTTACAAATGTTGACGGAGAGGTTGAGGGAGATATGCCTTCCTGGAGAAAGTATACCGGCCAGAATTATGAAGAGATTGTTGGCTTGGGATGGTCGAAAGCCCTTCACCCGGATGATCTTGAACATGCCTTGCAGGCATGGGCAAGAGCTCTTGCAACAAAAAAGGACTATGAGACCGAATACCGCGTACGAAGGCATGACGGGGTCTACCGACATTTCATGGCCCGTGGTGTTCCTGTAATTAGGGAAGACGGGAGCGTACGGGAATGGGTTGGTACCTGTATTGAAATTACCGAGCGCAAGCAGATGGAGGAGGAACTCAGGAAGTCACATGTGGAACTGGAAAGACGGGTTGAAGAACGGACTGCCCAATTGTCTGAATCGAACAGGCAACTCCAGAAGGAAATTACGAGATGTAAAATCATCGAAAATGAGCTGAATCAATCCCAGAAACGGCTGCGCTATCTCAGTGACCATTTACAGAGAGTCGGCGAAAAGGAGAGGGCGCTTCTCGCGCGTGAACTCCATGATGAATTGGGGCAGGTACTGACGGGTATGAAAATGGATGTATCGTGGATAGCGAAAAGATTGCCTGAAGATAATATGCTGGTGATGGAAAGGATACGCTCGTTGCTTGCGGTTATTGATAAGGTTATTAAGAACATACAAAGGATGTCAATGGAATTGAGACCCGTTGCCCTCGACGATTTCGGCCTCAACGAGGCAATCAGGATCATGATAAAGGATTTTGAAAAAAATACTGACATCGCCTTCACATTTATCCCGGAACCGCAGGATATGATCCTGGGAAGGGAGATAGCCACAGAGGTTTTCCGTATCTTTCAGGAGGGGGTTACCAACGTTGTCCGTCACGCTGACGCTCGAAATGTCACCGTATTCCTGCGGAAAAAAAGAGACAGGCTTGTTATGGAGATAAGGGATGACGGGAAAGGCATTGCAAAGAGTGAGATATTACATCCCCGGTCTATCGGAATAACAGGCATGCGCGAACGGGCGTATGCCATCAGGGGAGTCCTTGCAATAAAAGGCGTCCGTGATAAAGGGACAACCATCAGCCTGAGTGTCCCGCTCTATACGGAGACCCGGAAAGGCGGGCCGGCGCATATCAGAGCAAGGTCATAAAGAGGAATAATAAATGCACCGCATTATCATTGCCGATGACCACCCGGTCGTGCTCAAAGGTCTCAAGGAGATCATACAGGAAGGCTTTGACATGGTAGAGGTCGATGAAGCCGGGAGAGGGTATGAGCTGATAAATAAGATCCAGGCGAGTGATTACGATCTGGTCCTCCTCGATATCTCCCTTCCCGACATCAACGGGCTCGAGGTCCTTAAAGAGCTGAAAAA
>JAQTNJ010000360.1 GCA_028713955.1 Syntrophorhabdaceae bacterium | reverse complement strand
GTGGCCCTTGATTTCGGCATCGCGATCGAGGGAAGGGATATCAGGGATATAGCGATGGAACTTGGTGAAAAGGCGCTGAAAGAATTCGGAAAGCAGGACGGAGAGCTTGTGTACATCAAGAAGGCGCCGCTGAAAAGGCAGGAGATATGGAAAAAGCTCGGCGTAACCCCGCGCGGCATCGACAGGGAGGTTGTTGAGATCATGCATCGGACCCATATGGGTGTCGATCAGGATTACAGGCATCTCCTTCTGCAGGCGACGAGGACGGCGCTTGCGGACGGATGGGGAGGGTCGATGATCTCCACGGACCTGCAGGACATTATGTTCGGTACACCCGTGCCTGTCCTGGGGAGCATCAACCTTGGCGTCCTCAAAGAAGACCACGTGAACGTCGTTGTGCACGGACACGAACCGCTCCTTCCTGAACTCCTTGTTGCCGCGAGCAGGGACCCTGAGATCAGGAAGCTGACAGAGAAAACAGGCGCAAAAGGCATAAACCTCGCCGGGATGTGCTGTTCCGCGAACGAGGTCCTGATGAGACACGGGATCCCCTGCGCGGGGAATTTCCTCCAGCAGGAGCTCGCGCTCGTAACGGGGGCCGTGGAGCTGATGACTGTTGACGTCCAGTGCGAGATGCAGGGCCTGCAGAACGTGGCCGAGTGTTTTCATACACGGCTCATTACGACATCGGACAGGGCGATGATCGAAGGCGCGACACACATCGAATTCCACCCGGAGCACGGCCTCGATACAGCGAAGAAGATACTGAAGATGGCGATAGAGAATTATCCTAACAGGAGACACGCCGTCTGTATACCGAGCCAGAAACAGGATATGGTGGCGGGTTTCAGCCACGAAACGATCAACTATCTCCTCGGCGGTCTTTTCAGGGCAAGCTACAGACCATTGAACGACAATATCATGAACGGCCGTATACGGGGTGTGGCAGGTGTTGTCGGCTGCAATAACGTGAGGACGCCGCACGATTCAGCGCACATCGCGATGATAAAGGAGTTGATCAGGAACGACGTCATTGTCCTTACGACGGGCTGTGCTGCCATGGCATGCGGGAAGGAAGGACTCCTTACCCCTGAGGCGGCGAAGCTCTATGCCGGTTCGGGACTTGCAGAGGTCTGTGAGGCAGTGGGGATACCGCCGGTGCTCCATCTCGGCTCCTGCGTCGACAACTCAAGGATACTGATAGCGGCAACGGCAATGGTGAAAGAAGGCGGTCTCGGCGATGATATCAGCGATCTGCCGGCGGCAGGGGCTGCCCCGGAGTGGATGAGCGAGAAGGCCATTGCCATAGGACAGTATTTTGTCGCGTCCGGTGTTTTTACTGTTTTCGGGACTACGTGGCCCACTGCGGGAAGCGAAAAGGTTACACACCATCTCTTCGAAGAGTACGAGGAACTCTACAAGGGCATGTGGGCCTTTGAGCCTGATCCCGTAGAGGCGGCACAGTTGATGATCCGGCACATCGATAAAAAGAGAAAGGCACTTGGCATAGACAAGGCAAGAGACCGGGTGCTCTTCGATATGGCAATGAGAAGGGCATTGGATTAGTGAGGAGGACGGGATGTCGAAGATCATAGCATCTGCAGCCATAAGGGGCGCTCACAAGATATTCCATAAGGCTGAAGAGAAATTCCGCGAGGCGCTTGAAAGGTTCGGCCCCGGGCAGGAGGTTGGTTTTCCCAACACGGCTTATTACCTGCCGATCATCTATGCCATGACCGGCATCGGTGTTTCAAAAGTAGAAGATATGCGGAGGATACTCGATATATGCAAAAAACTGATACCTCCGCCTGTTCGTGAAAATACCCCGCTTCCATACCTCGCGCCGGCCCTGGACGCGGGGATGGCGACATTCTTCGCTGAAGAGATCATCGAGGCGATACGTTACCTTGAAGAGCCCGGTGTCTATGCGGCAAACAGTGAAGATCCGACGGATGCGACGATCTGGCTCGGCGCTGCAAACGACGTCATATTCCGGAAAAGAGGCGTTGAGTTCGTTGACGGAACAGCGCCCGGTTTCGCGGCCATTGTCGGGGCTGCCCCGGATTCACAGACAGCGGCGAGGATCGCGCTTGAGCTGCAGGAGAAGAACCTTTATGTATTTATGTGCGCGGAGAACGGAGGGAAAAGATTTTCGCAGCAGCTTATTGAGGCGAATATCCAGATAGGCTGGCCCACAAGGCTCGTCTCCTTCGGACCGGACATATACCAGGCGGTCTTCGCCATAGGTTTTGCCTGCCGTGTTGCCATGGCCTTTGGCGGCATCAAGCCGGGTGATTACCGGAGAAACCTCATCTATAACAAGGACAGGACGTATGCATTCGTGCTTGCCCTCGGAAATGTCACCGACGAGTGGTATGCCAATGCCGCGGGGGCGATCAACTGGGGGTTCCCCGCCATTGCGGATACACCGATCCCGGAGGTCCTTCCGACAGGCATATGCACCTATGAACATGTTGTCTCCAATATCCCGCATGACCAGATAGTCCAGAAGGCGGTTGAGGTCAGGGGGTTGAAGGTGCAGGTGGCGGCCGTACCGATCCCCGTATCGTACGGGCCGGCCTTCGAAGGCGAAAGGGTCCGCGGAGAGGACATCTATCTTGA
>JAQTNJ010000359.1 GCA_028713955.1 Syntrophorhabdaceae bacterium | reverse complement strand
ACTTCAGTACCCGCCTGATGTGTTCTCTTTCAACCTTCCTGAGATCAAGGGCTTCGCCCTGTAATGGAATTTTCTCATTTTGAGTATTATCGAGGTGATTTTCCATCATGGTCTGCGGCAGGTCTTCGCATAAGATGGTCTTGCGCGTCATAGAAAGGAGGACCGCCCTCTCGATTACATTCGCAAGTTCACGTACATTTCCCGGCCACCAGTATTCTGAAAGGAGTTTCATCGCGTCATCTGACAGGACCTTTTTATCCCCGCCTCGCGCGAACTTCCGGAGAAAGTAGTCCGCCAGTAAAAGGACATCATCTTTCCGTTCACGAAGGGGCGGAAGGGCAATGATGAAAGTGTTGAGCCTGTAGAAAAGGTCTTTGCGGAACTTCTTTTCTTTTACCTCATCCTCGAGGGGTTTGTTCGTCGCAAATATGAACCTCACATCGACCTTTGATTCACGGGTATCTCCAAGTCTCCTGAAAACCCCTGTTTCGAGGGTTCTTAAAAATTTTGCCTGGATATTGATACTCATATCACCAACCTCATCGATGAAGAATGTCCCCCTGTTGGCCAGTTCAAGGAGCCCGATCTTATCGTTCTGCGCGCCGGTAAAGGCCCCTTTCTTGTACCCAAAAAGCTCGCTTTCGAGTATGCTCTCCTGGAGGGTGCTTGAGTTAACGGCTACAAACTGGTTTGCCGACCGTGGACTCAGGGCATGTATTGCTCTTGCTACCAGCTCTTTTCCGGTCCCTGTTTCTCCAAGGACAAGAACGGTGGCATCGGAAGATGCGACAAGAGATATAAGCCTCTGGATCTCTTTCATCTGCTTGCTCTTGCCGATAAACGTGTCGTGCGCTTCGACCCTCTGAAGCTGTTCCTGGAGAACGATATTCCTCTCCTTCAGCGACTTCTTCTCGTGGGCTTTGAGGATAACCGTGCTCAGTTCCGAGAGCTTGCAGGGCTTGCTCAGGTAATCATAGGCGCCGTACTTCATTGATTGTATCGCCGTGTCAATAGAGGCGTGGCCCGTGAGCATAATGATCTCAAGGGTGGGCTCAATCTCCTTGAGGGTCTCCAGTAGTTTCACCCCGTCGATATCGGGGAGCCTGATGTCGAGGACACATACATCGAAAGGCTGCTGCTTCACGAGCGAGATGGCGGCGGCGCCGGTCGAAGCGGTGCGCACCGAGTAACCTTCTTTGGACAGCTTTTTCCTGAAAGCCTCGGCAAGCTGCTCTTCGTCGTCAACTATAAGGACCCTGATGTCAGGCACTCTGATACCCTATCTTTTTCTGGTCATATACAGGCAATGTAATCCTGAAGACGCTCCCCCCTCTGGGTCTTTGCTGGGCCTCAATGCTCCCGCCCATTCTCTGGAGGAAATCGTAACAGAGCGTCAGGCCAAGACCTGTCCCTTTCTTTGGTTCTTTCGTGGTAAAAAAGGGCTCGAAGATAAGCTCCGCTATATCTTCAGGTATACCAGTGCCATTGTCTTCGATCGCCACTTCAAGCCGGTTATCATTTTTCAGCATTGTTTTGATCCATATCGTTGCATTTTCCGTGCCTTCCACGGCGTCAACGGCATTACTGATCACGTTCAGGAAGACCTGCCGCAGCGCTTCAGGGTCACTATTGATCTCAGGAAGGTCGGGCGGGATCTCTTTGATGAGCTTCACCTTCATCTTCCTGAAGTTTATCTGGTTGAGGACCTTGGAGATAAAATCATTGAAATTGATATTGCTTGCTCCGAAATCCTTTTTCCTTGTTACTTCCAGGAGATTCCTGATAGTCCTGGTACACCGGTAGGCCTGTTCCTCAATTGTATCGATGTATTCCTTCAGCTCACCCAGGTCGGATTCACCCATAGGATCCCCGCTGACGTTCTCAATAAGCTCCTTGGCAAGCTCCGCGTTGGCGGTGATAGTAGCAAGAGGATTGTTCAGCTCGTGGGCGATACCCGCTGCCAGACGCCCCACAAAGGACATCTTTGCCTCCTGTATCAATTGTGCCCTTGTCCTTACTATCTCTGTAGTCTCTTCAATAATACAGAGGAGACCTTCGACGTTTCCATCCTTTCCACGTACCGGTACACCTTTAAAATATATGTACTGAGGGTGGCCCCAGTAATTTTTGAAAGGAAAATCCCAGAGCTGAAGGGGTTTTCCTTCAAGTGCCTCCTTGATGTAACGGGCAAGGCCGCACTTGATCGTGTACGGATTTTTCAGCCAGTTGAATCCCAGCAACTTCTCCCTGGCCTTCTCACCAAGACCTGATATCACGGCAAGGGCAGGGTTCACACTCGAGATCTCTCCCTCCTGGTTGACAGTAAAGATTGCCACCGGTGCGTTTTCAATAATCTCCCTGTTAAAATCATTGAGCCGGCTCAGTTCATCTTCTGCCGTCTTATACGCCGTGATATCCTGGATAGTCATGATAAAGAAGGAGGATTCATTGTCCGCGTCTTGCCCCGGGGGTGTCGATGTGGCAAGGTAATAAGTGTTCCCTGACTTGCCGGTCTTTTTTATCTCCGCATACTCTGCCCTGCCGCTTTTGAAGGCTATGAACGCAGGGCAATCGTCGCAAGGCGCTTTATTGCCGAATATCGCCGAGTAACAGCTTTTATCCC
>JAQTNJ010000358.1 GCA_028713955.1 Syntrophorhabdaceae bacterium | reverse complement strand
GGCAGAAAATTAATTGCATTTTTATGACCTTTGGAGGAAGATTAAAAAAAGGGGTGGGCTAATGAGGGATAAATCAACTGATAATAATTTGTTGGCTGTATTGAATTATTGAAGGACGTCCCCTCCGCTCTCGAAAGTCGACAATAAAGATTTGACCCCAACAACTCTGACACCAACAGCTCACAAGCGAACGTTCCTTATTTGGTAATACACCCGCACGATATAAACCTTTGTCTGCACCTGGGACATTTCTCCATATAGCATCCCTCGTGGTGGATACCGCCTGGCATTACATGACACACAGAGCATCGTTCTTTTTCATCTTCCGGGTAAGGCAGACGCCGGAAAGACATATCGTCTTGGTACTCTATGGGCTGATGAGAACAGGTTATTGTATTTGGATCTTCAATATCTCTGCCACACCGTTTGCAATCTGCCATAAGGCTGTTAAGATAGCATTAAATGGGCTATGAGATAAAGAGAATTTATTGAAGAGTACACGTTCCGGCTTGCTTCCTGCTGCACGCAACAAGATAATTGAACCTTTCATGCGGTAATCGTAGATTCCCCCTTGCAAAATATATGGAATAGGAGGAGAATGGAGAAAAGGGTGGGGCATGGGGAAAATCTCAACGGAAGGGAGACAAATAATCCAATTGCCGATTTGCAATTGCCAATTGCCGAATGAGAACAAAAAAAGAGCTTGGCGGAGGTGAAGCGCCTCCTCTGAGGAAGCCATGATTCGGAAAATGTGTTAATGCAAGACCTGATACCAACGGCTTTTTCTGAATGGGTCTAGGTCTGACCCTCAAGGCTCCTAAAAGGTCGTGAACGATGAGGAATAATTTGAAAATCACTTCGATGGTTTCGTTTATTCTATTCTGCGGGGGCTTTTCTCTTCTCTGGCCTGGTTGCGGCAATGCTGCCGGCAACAAAAAAACGAATTGGCAGTTAGCATCATCCATCGCCTTTACTGAGAACCTTGTCGAAACCTTATGGACTGTGGAGTTACCGCCGAAAAGCAGGCATCATACTGTCGGAGTGCGCCGTTTGGCCCTGAAAGACAGGGCAACATATGAGGGCGTGCTCGTACATCTTCCGGGATCTTCTTCAAACGGAAATTTCTACACTACCTCTGAAAAATACGATTTTCGAATTTATCTGGCCAACCGCGGCTACGATGTCTATACCGTTGAATACCGAACCAGCTTTATCCCTAAAACTGAAACGGATTATTCCTGCATGGCAACTTATAAGACAAGTGTGACACTTGCTGATCTCCGGAAGATTATCGAATTTGTAAAACAAAAAACAGGGAAACAGAGAATATTTTTGTCCGGTCACAGTACCGGCGCACGATATGTTTATCTCTATGCCTGCGCCAGAAGCTCAAAGGATCTCGCCGGGATAATCCCCATGGACGGATCGCCATGGGAAATGAATGGACGCCCCTCACCCGAATCGACCATTGATATCAATTTGGGTTACGCAGCGCTGGCTTCAGGAGATACTGAGATAAACAGGAAACTTTTCAAAAGCTGGGGAGTAGAGCCTGACGCCGGGTATTACAATGTTCTTATAATAAATTGGGACCCTGAAATGGGAAAAGCAATGCGATCATTTTTTTCGCCCTTGCCCTATGGCCCACAATACGGTCCGTTTGCAGGTTTCCCGACAGTTTCAGATTATATTGCCGACCAGCTTCAAAATGTCTGGGGAAATGCGCAGTTAACCAATATCAAAAATGGATATGCCCGGGTTGATGTCATGATGAACATGATGTCCAGGGTGGGAGTTCCCTGGCCATTGGTCGATTATCTGGAAGACGCTTATCTGGGCAACTGGGAAGGGAATCCTCCGGCAGCCGAATTAAAGTTTGTAAAAAATATTGAAAAAGTAAAGACCTCCATTCTGGTCTTCGCATCGGAAATGTGGACAACAGCGGTTGGTTATGAATACCTCTGGAAACGTGAAGGATATGAAATGATCAAAAGTACTGACCGACAATATATTTTGCTCAAAGGCTTCGGCCATATGGATATTCTCGCCGGCGAGAAAGCCAGAGATGAAGTCTTTGTCCCGCTCTATAACTGGCTGCAAGCTCATAAATAATGGGGAGCGGGGGCATCATTAAAAGGCGGGCATTAGGGACGACCGTAAATAAGTAAATAACTCATAACACATAGCCTTTCTCACTGACAATCCCCTCACCTCGTTCCACAGCATAGCTTACAGCAGGCGGCGTCATGTTGAGAAACTGAGCTACCCGTGGAGCATAAGGGTCAAGTCGTGTTTTTTGCATTTCTAAGCCGGAGGGAGCGAACAGCGTTCCTGCGAAAACAATATTTGGGCAACAATTGGTTCCATAAATGTGCTATAATAATGGGTATGAAGAAGCACCTTTATATTGTTCTTATCCTCATAATAGCCCTTTCACTGATCCTTCCTTCTGCAAGCTATGCCTGGCATCACAGATACTACCGTGGGTGCGGTGGATGCTGTAACGGCTGGGGTGTCGGAGCGGCGATTGCAGGAGGGCTTCTTGTCGGCGCAGTTGTAGGCAATGTCATAGCCAATAGCGCTGTCTATAGTCCGCCGCCGCAAAGGGTATATTATTCTCCCCGGCCAAA
>JAQTNJ010000357.1 GCA_028713955.1 Syntrophorhabdaceae bacterium | reverse complement strand
CAGACGATGCGCTGTGTCTGATCGCGTCTTTGAAGACCTCACGGGGATGGACAAGGCTTGCGTTGAGGGTGCCTATGGAAACGGTAGAGAGACCGATGATCTTATTGCGTGTATTGAGAAGGATGAGCTTGAAGTGCTCCTTTGCCTTGTCTTGAATGGTCCCACGGACTGCTCTGACAACACCCTGAGGGTCTTTGATGTCATAACCCTCATAGAGGGTTTCTTTTTCAAGCTCCTGTCTTTTCCCGAGCTCAAAAGCAGCCTTGAGCTGTGCGGCCTTTGCCGTGCCGATCCCCTTGATGCGTGATAGTTCCTCGATCGTTGCGTTGCTTATCCCCTGAATGCTGCCAAACCTCGCTACCAACTCCTGGGCAATGGTCATGACAGATCTTTTCGAAACGCCGCGCCCGATCACCAAAGCCAGAAGCTCCTGCGACGAGAGCTTATCCGCGCCGAACTTGAGAAGCCTCTCCCGTGGTCTTTCAGATCTCGGGAGATCGCGGACAGTAAAAGTATCGCCATCTTTCATGCATATCCCCTAAGGCACCAAATATTAAACCAGGCACGAAATCCTAATATCTAAATCCTACCTTCTTTTTGTCATCGCGAGGAGCGAAGCGACGTGGCGATCTCAAAAGATGGGATTGCCGCGCTTCGCTCGCAATGACACTACACCGCGCTTCGCTCGCAATGACAAGACGCCACGCCCTGCGGGCCCGCAATGACACTGCGCCGTGCTATGACGTCTTCTTCTTCAAGATCAGCGACCCGAACCCCCCGATCAGCGAGACAATGGTGGCAAGGATGAAGGCATTCGTAAATGTTCCCGTGGAGTCTTTGAGCCACCCGCCAATTACAGGACCCATGGCCTGGCCTATTCCGAAGAACAGGGTAATGAAACCCAGGCCGGCCGGCGCCAGCCTCCCTCCCACTGCATCACCGGAAGCCGCTGCCATAATAGTGGGGATAGACCATGCTGTAATGCCAAACACCACAGCGGATATATAAAAACCCGTGGAATCCTTCCAGAAGGCAAAAACAACATAGGAGAGGGCAAGCGTTATGTAAGCAAACAATGAGCCATATCTTCTTCCGAGGACATCCGATATCCAGCCCCATATAACCCCGCAGAATATACTGAATATGCCGAGGACGGCAAATATCCTGCCTGCCGTGACAGGGACAACACCCATCTCTTTGGTAAGATACGCGACAAAAAAGGTGAGGTATATAATGTAGGAGAAGCCGTACATGAAGTACACACAGCCAAGCTTCCATATCTCGGGCTCAATCACAACATCCTTGAACGCGGAAAAGAGCGTAACCCTGGGACCTCCTTTCTGTTCCTCTTCGCCGCCGTACATTGAGAGCCCCTTCTCCTTTGGATTATTCTTCAAAAATGCATAGCAGACAAAGGCAAGAATGAATACAACGATACCCATAAAAAACCATGCATATCTCCATCCGTCCTTTCCATATGCAGAGATGACCGGGGGAAGAAGTATCCCGGAGAGAAAAAGACCAACGCCTATGCCTCCCGAGACTATACCGGTTGCAAGCCCTCTATTTTTCGTCACAAACCATGCAGCAGGCAGCGCCATGATGGGAACATAGCTACCCCCATTGCCCATACCGCTGATAAGTCTCATGAAAAAGGCAAATACAAAGGATTCTGAGAACCCGGTAATAAAGAGGCTGATACCTATAACTAAGAGGGAGATGAAGACTACCCTTCTCACACCAAAACGGGCAGCGAGAAAGCCCCCTATTATTGCAAGTGACAGGTATCCGATGAAATTCCCCATGGCAATGGAGCCAAGCTGGGTATAGGTTAAGGAAAGGCCATCTTTCATGGACGGCAGTATGACAGAATAGGACATCCTTCCAAAACCGTGGGCAAGAATGGTGACAAGGGTTCCCGTGAGGGCTATGATCCAGGCATAATGTATCATTGTGACGCCTCCTTATTATTCCATTCTTAAATTTTGATAAAATCTTGTCAACCGTTTTTTTACGCATCGCTTTCTGAAGCTATCAGCAATCAGCCCACAGCTATCAGCTTTTTATGTTGCCTGACAGCTTGCAAGTTTGCCAGCGATGAATATAGTTCATCCGGTTATTAACGCTCACGAGAAAAGTGGTAAGGCGGGAAAGGTATCATTACGAACGAAGCGCGGCGTTTTGTCATTGCGAGCCCGCAGGGCGCGGCAATCTCATTCAACAGGTCGCCATAGATCGCCACGTCGCTTCGCTCCTCGCGATGACCGTTAAGGGGGGCTCCTGGCTATGACAACACCAGAAACCTTGTTCCTCTCGCAGAGAACGCAGGGTATATCAGCAGAGAGCGGAGAGCTGAGAGTAGAGAGATAAACTCCTCAAAGAACTGTCTCTTTGGTTTCTTACCATTCACTATTCACTATCGACTATTCACTGCCCTTATTCTTAGTTCATTTTCCTTGAACTCTTTCACGGGTAAGGCGTAGAATATGCAAATTATATCAAGAACCTTTAAAGGAGGCGTCGATGGGTATCTTTTATCCGACGAAGATCATTGCCATTGGCTTGAACTACATTGACCATGCAAAAGAATTGAACATGCCCATTCCTGAATACCCCATCATCTTTATGAAACCCCCGACATC
>JAQTNJ010000356.1 GCA_028713955.1 Syntrophorhabdaceae bacterium | reverse complement strand
ACAGGTTGTAGATGGTGATACAAAGGCAGTTGTAAAACAGTTCCCTCCGGAACAGCTCATAAGTTTCATGAGAAAATTTCAGGAAATTATAGGATTGATCATTAACGAGAAAGCATAAAATGATCGACGGCATATATGGTGCATCATTTTTTCTGCGTAAATTGCTCGACAATAAAAGCTGTATTGATTTGCAGAATCACCCGCCATCCGCTGAGGACGAAACTCCGGGATGCGGCTTAACCTCTGAAATTCAATTATCGTATTCGGCCAGATTAAAGGCAAAGATCGAATATATCAAAGATTATATGCTTGCCAATGATCTTGCGGATCATCGTGGCCATACCGTATCTCTGAACCAATACGGGCCGGATATTCATACAGACCAGGCGGCATCACCAGATGAAGAGGCAACTGCCGGTGCCGGAAGCGGTTCCTCAACTATCAGCTCAAATCAGTTGCCGGCAGGGAATGGCGATGAAGGCGTTTCAATATTCATAAAAAAGATAGCAGGATTTGCCGAACATATGAATGAATTATTGTCTCTACTCGGCGAAACGGATGATTCCATGGAAAAGAATGACAGGGCAGCTCAGGAAGCAACAAAGAGTGTTCGTATGCCGGAAAAACATACCATACCGTCAAAGGCGGTTTTCACTGAAATGGCTGGTAATCTCGAGGAACAGGCCATGCCGTCAGGTATAAAGATCAGCAATGAAGGGTTGTTGAGCGTTGACGAGGAGACCCTCAGCCGGTTTTTGTCTTCAAAGGGAGATGAAGGTATATCCATTGTAAAATCTTTTACTAATGTTTTTTATGACAGGATGCTGATGTGTCCTGGCGCAGGGCCCCAGGCGCTCCCCGTCGTAAGTGATTATAACAACCGGCATACCGTAAATAATACTGATGGCCGGATCAATGCCCGGCTGGAAGAAAAAAGGCAGGAACTTGAGAAGAAGATGAACGTCCTGCAGATGCTTATTGAAAGTTCGAAGGTGTTGAAAGAGGAGTTTGCGAAACAACTTTTCGTTGTGTAAGGTCCAGGGAATGGATGAAAAGATAGATATGGATTTTGCTGAATGGACTATATGGGCATTGAAGGAAAAGGATATTGACAGATTTATAAAGCTGCTTATGGAAAGAGAAGAGTTTTCAAAAAAACTCTGCAAGAAAGCGCATATCATGTCCCCGGACGAGGCGAAGGACGCCCTTAAAAGAGAAGAGGAGGTCCTGACCAGACTTGAAAGTGAAAAAACCCGGGTTATCCATGAGTTGGACGAGTTGTCGTTATGCGTGAAGGCTGTCCGGGCATATAAAGCACGATTCCCGATCCCGCCTATGCCGGATTATTTCATCAATAAAAATAAATTTACTTAAGTCCTGAGCGTTTTGTTCGATAACCTGTTGTGGAGAAAGCATGACGATATCGGACTACCAGATAAGCAACGTCATCCGCACATATATGAAAAACATGAAGGTCAGGGTCAAGCAGGTTGACAAGGATCACGAAAGCATTGTCCGTGATGACGAGGTGGCGATCTCACAGGAAGGCATGAAAAGGATGCTCTTCGAGCGAATCGGTGAGCATACGACGGAAAGACTCAGGAAATATGAACAAGAACAATGAAAACATACGTATCCTCATTGTGGATGATAATAAGGACCTGAGGGAGATAATCGAAGAATATCTCAAGGATGGAGGTGATGTAACGGAGGGCGCTGATAATGGGAAAGATGCCTTGCAGAAGCACAACCGGAATCCTTATGACCTTATTATTACCGACTTGAATATGCCTGAGTTGACGGGAATAGAATTAATGAAAACCATCCGGAAAGATACGGATATGACCGAGTTCATTATTATTACCGGTTATGCCTCTATCGATAGCGCTGTAGAAGCGATAAAGATAGGGGCATACGACTATATTGTAAAGCCCTTCAGGATGGAAGAGCTCAAGGTGGTTGTCAAGAATGCGAGGGATAAGATCAAGCTGAAAAAGATAAATACGCAGCTTTTCGAGAGACTAAAAAGTTTTTATAATGAGATCGAGCGGTATTCACAGCAGACCGGCGACACAGAGACCATCAGTTTGGAAGAGGAGAATCTCAATAATACAGAAAGACTTGTCAACGAGATAAGGAACCTTGAAATGCTTCGTAGAAGCAGACTCTTTATCGATTAAGCGGGTGTCGCAGATATGTAAAAGTCGAAAGTCAGGGAAGTATTTATTAAATGATTGAAGGCTCTAAAATACTTTTGGTTGATGATAGTCCTGAGATTATCGAGGTCCTCGGGGATTTTTTCGCATTAAACGGTTGTCACGTCCACAAGGCATATACCGGTAACCAGGCCCTGGAGACACTCAGTAAAGAGGATATAGAGGTTGTTATCCTTGACGTAAACCTGCCTGACGTGAACGGTATCACGCTTTTGGACACAATCAAGGTTAATACCCCTGCTGCCGCGGTAATCATGGCAACCGGTTTCTATGACCCGAATTTTATTGTCGATGCGATGAAGAAAGGCGCATCCGATTTTTTAATAAAGCCCTTTGAGCTGGACAAGCTCATGCTGGTCATGATGAGGGTTCTGAGAGAACGGAAGCTCCTGATAGAGAAGGAAAACATACTTTCCAGTCTCGAAGAT
>JAQTNJ010000355.1 GCA_028713955.1 Syntrophorhabdaceae bacterium | reverse complement strand
GACTACCGATGCCGAACCACACGACGCCATTCTTCAGCGTCTTGATCGGAAAGTCGGGAAACTGTACTTCAACAAGGAACCGTTCATCCCGACCGTCGACCGGTGGAACAACCTCCCGATCGTCTTCGCAAAGAAGCACCTCGATCCCTTACGGGGCATCACCGAAGCCGAACTTGCGGAAATCAACGGCGCGATTATCGGGGACATCCAGGACTCAAAGATCCTGATCGCCGGCGGCGCGAAACTCGAAGCTAAAAAAGTCTATTCCATCGAGCCGGCGCAGCGGATGTTTGAAGCCGGGTTGATATCGCAGGACACGCTCACCCGCTCGCAGGAAGCCCTCCCCTATGCCCTAAAACTTAACGAAGAGGGGAAACTGTCGCACTCTACCGCATTCATATGCCCCGATGACGGGACTTCGCTTTATGGGGAAGTCCTCCCGCATCATGTCCTGGATTTTGAAGAGACTGCGACCGATAAGCCGGTAGATCCCGGCGCTGTGATCCTGAACAAAGAGGAGAGTACGAATGTGACACCACCAGTAGCGGGAAACCCGCATACCAATATCGGGAAAGCGATTTCGGCGAAGAACAAGTCGAAGTTGCAGGCTATTCTCGATTCCATTACGGCAATCTGGCAGGAGAACTTCGGGGAAGACAACCCAACTCCGAAGACCAATGCCGTAACCGACAAATCTGAGGGGACAATGAACACGCCGGGCGGCGAGTCCCTTGAACGCCAGATCGAAACCGTCCGGCAGGCACTATCCGGAGCGACAGGTCTCCGGTATCCGGACGGCACACCCCGGAACATTTGGACCGTTATGACCCTGCCGGATCAGGTCATCTGGCAGCACCCGGACACGTCGCAGTACTTTTCCACCCCCTACACTATGGTGGGCGAAACCGTGACGTTCGGGACACCGGTCGAAGTCGAACAGGCGTATGTTGTCAAGCAGGCTGGTAAGGTCATCACCAACATGACCGCCGAGGACCTGGACAATATCGCCAAGAGGAACAAAATGGCAGACCCAACCACAAAAACCGAAACCGACGCCGCTATCGCCAAACTCCAGAAAGAGAGGGACGATGCACTGGCGGCAAAGGACGTAGAGATCGCGAAGCTCCAGAAAGAGCGGGACGATCTCAAGGCAGAGCAGGAGAAAGTCAAACTCCAGAAAGAGGAGTCTGATTGGATCGACCTGAAGAAGAGCATCATCCCTCCCGGACTCGTGAAAGATCCGAAGGATGAAGCTGATCTCAGGAAGCTCCAGAAGGAAGACAACAGCGCGTTCCTGCGTGCGATTGTCACCAAGCGGGCGCCCGGTACTAAACAGGAAGGGCAGACGCATGTGCAGAAGGCAGCCGACGGGACAGAAACCCCCGACACGCTCGCAACCGTCAGAGAACTCCGGTCTTCAACCGGTAGGATGAGGTAATCAAAAATGGCAGTATCACTTATTGCAGGGGATTCCGGCGGCGGGCTTAAGCTGCCGTGTATCCTGTACGAAGGAGCACCGACCGTAACTGACGACGCCCTCGGACCTGATGGGTATACCGATACCGCGATCACGTTTGCATCCGGGCTCAAAAAGGACGATTTCGTTGTCCTTGACGTTCAGACCGAGAACACTTACGCAGCCACAAACGGACTGCCGGTCGTGAAGGCAATTGCAGCCGGCACGCTGATCGTCGGGCGTATCATCACCACCCCAAAGCTCGTGCGTGCCCCCGCAAATACCGCAGCCGGGGATTCATGGGCAAAGCAACTCGCGGGGCAATACTACCGTGTTGCAACTGTCGAATGGTTCGGACTGTCCGGTGCCATCAAGGCGGTCGTCAAGGGGCTCAACGCAGCGGCAATTGTCCCGGATGTTGCAGCAACCGTAAAGATCGACGCTTCTGAATGTGTTGCACTTCGTGACGGTGTTGTTACCCTTGCCGTATCGGATGTCGCAAACGGAGGTGTCGGAATTATCTCATTCCACTACGTTGCAGCCGCAGCTGCTGATGTGAGCACGCTTGTGAGTTTCGTTGGCGGCACGGTCGTCATCCAGGGATAAGGAGGGAAAAGAAACATGGTTCAGATTTCAGGTATCAATGACAGGTTCCTCCAGAAGGAGGTCGTTCTCTCGGAGATCATGCGGGTCATGGAACCCGATCTCAAGTTCCTCAACATGATTCCCTTTGTGGACAGTGGCGGACAGCCCGTCCCGTACGCGAAGAGGGGGAGCTCGTCCGGTGACGCTAAGAAGCAGACGCCACGGCTCATCACACCGTCCAGCAAGTTCCCCGAAGTCCAGTTCACCAAGATCACCAAGACCGTCGCGCTCACCAAGACCGAAGGTCTTGCCATACGGCTTGATAAAGATGCTATCAAGCTCCCTGCAGGCCGTGACATGATCATGGACGGGTATCAGAATGCAGGCTATTGGCTTGCCGAGTACATCAACTCGCAGATTTACACCAACCTGCGTGCAGGTGGTACCGATGCCGGTATCGCCCCGACCGCTGCATGGTCCGCAGCAACCGCCACACCGGTCAGGGATGTGACCGTCTTCAAAAACGCATTCAAGCGGGAAGGCTACCCATATCGGCTCACAGATGCCTTCGTGGACCTCACCAACTTCGGCGAGGCAGAAGGCT
>JAQTNJ010000354.1 GCA_028713955.1 Syntrophorhabdaceae bacterium | reverse complement strand
GTTTGCTTTATTTGACGATGATTTGAAAAGTGTTTGCGTTGTCGTGCCGAAAGACAGCGAAACCTGCGAGTTGAAGAACATTGCAACATACAAAAAGTATCAGGGTAAAGGATACGGGAGAGCATTGATACAATTTATTTCTGATTTCTACAAAACCGATTTTAAAACAATGCTTGTCGGGACAGGAGAAACGCCGGCTATCCTGTTGTTTTATGAACAGTGTGGATTTGAAATCTCACATCGGGTAAATAATTATTTTACCGACAATTACGACCACCCGATTTTCGAGGGCGATATACAACTTGTTGATATGATTTATCTTAAAAAGAATTTACAGGAACAACGGGATTGTATTACAGACGAAATACAATGCTGAACAAATAAACACTTCCCCCAACAACGGCTTAAACGCTATGCGGTTTTCAGAGGTTTTTCATGCAGCTGTTCCCGCATCATAGTTTTTCCTCGGGGGATACAGGCGCACGTGCAATCCCGGGAAGCATTGAGAACAGTGATGTAATGCGAGAAGAGTTCAAAATACACGAAATACCTGTTACTAAAAAAGCCTGATGCGAGGGATGGGATTCGAACCCAAGAACTCCTGCGAGATCAGGCCCTGAACCTGACGCCGTTGACCTGGCTTGGCTACCCTCGCGCTTGTATACATTATATATGAAATTACATAAAGATAGGGGATCATCCCTGCTTACCGGTATTTCCCCCGTTTAATGATCTTTTCATCTCACGGTCGCGAAGCTCATTCCGCCGGATCTTTCCTGATATTGTCTTGGGAAGGGTATCTACAAATTCGATCACACGAGGATATTTGTATGGTGCAGTAACATTTTTCACATGGTTCTGGATCTCACGTATTAGGGCCTCGGATGGCTTGAATCCGGGTTTGAGAATCACAAACGCCTTGACGACAAGCCCCCGAATATCATCCGGCGATCCAACTACTGCCGCTTCCTGGACTGCCGGGTGCTCGATCAAAGCACTCTCCACTTCGAAGGGCCCGATGCGGTAGCCGGAAGCCTTAATCACGTCATCGTCCCTGCCGATGAACCAGTAATAACCATCCTCGTCTTTATACGCTTTATCACCGGTATAGCAAAAACCGTCTACAAATGATTTCTTGTTCTCCTCTTCGTTATTCAGGTACTCCCGGAATAAACCCACCGGGCGTGGTTCGAGCGCGATCGCTATTCGTCCCTCTTCATGCAGGCCAACAGGTTTCCCACTATCATCGTGAAGCTCAATGTGCCAGCCGGGCGATGGTTTCCCCATAGATCCAAACTTGGGTGTCATACTGGGGAACGTTCCGATGCAGAGCACGGTCTCTGTCTGCCCGTAACCTTCGTAGATCGTGAGACCGGTCGCACCCTTCCACGCCTTAATTACCTCAGGATTAAGCGGCTCCCCGGCACTCACACAGTGCCGGAGTTCAGTGAAGTCAAACTTATCCAGATCTGCAAGAATAAGCATGCGGTAAATTGTCGGGGGACAGCAAAAGGTGTTTATCCCGTACTTCTCTATAAGTGGGAGGATCTCGGTAGGGTTGAATTTACTTCGGATATCATATACAAAGATCGCCGCTCCCTCTATCCATTGCCCATAAAATTTACCCCATGCACTTTTCGCCCATCCCGTATCCGAAAGGGTAAAGTGAAGATCAGTAGTACGGATATCGTGCCAGAACCTGGCGGTTACAATATGCCCGAGCGGATAACTCTGATCATGCATCACCATCTTGGGTTCACCGGTTGTTCCTGAGGTAAAAAAAATCACAAGTGGATCAGTAATTCTGGTCTTTTTCATTCCAAGAAGATTTACCAGTTTGGCCGAAACAGGAGCAGGGTACTCCAGCTCCACGGGGTAACTAATCCAACCTGGTCGTCTCCCATCAACCATCATCCTGCAGGAGAGCGTTGGACATTCTTTAATGATCGCATCTATCTTATCCGCATACTCTTCACTCGTTATGACCATCTTGATGTCAGCGATGTTAATGCGGTATTTCAGATCTTTTGGTGTAAGCATCGTGGGAGCGGGGCAGTAAACCGCACCCCTCTTGATCAGCGCCAGGGTAAATATCCACCACTCGGGAACCCGCGGAAGCATGATCAGTACCCGGTCTCCCTTATTGAGACCGTATTTGATCATCATGTTTACAATCTGGTTTGAAAGGCGCATGAGATCCCAGAAGGTGAATTTCTTTTCCTCACCATTCTGGTTCACCCAGATCATGGCAAGCTTGTTCCGGTCCTTGTTCGCCCATGCATCAATAACATCAAAACCGAAGTTAAAAAATTCGGGAGCCTCAATTTTAAACGAGCGGTATGTTTCTTCATAATCCCGCATATTATGATCAGCGAGGGGAGACACATGACCTGCGGAAGGGAGAGAGGTTGCACCAATCGTTGTGGTACCGGTAACCTGCTTGAGATGTTTGGTGCATGCTTCATTTATCCAGTCTGACCGTGATATTTTTCTTTTTTCACACGATTTATCAATAGATTCCGTCAGGCTATCATCCATTGTTACAGAATATCGCACCATTCAAGATCGATTAGATGGTGCACCTGATAGGTTTTTTGATTATTATGAGCACCATCACCCTGCTGTTTTCTGCTGATTTCAATTATATATTGCG
>JAQTNJ010000353.1 GCA_028713955.1 Syntrophorhabdaceae bacterium | reverse complement strand
CATACTCGGGGTTGGTTTTAAAGAAATAAAGAAAGTACCATACGAATTTTCGAAGCTTGTTGAAAACCCCCGTGATCCCTTCCAGATGTAGTTCGACCTGGCTGCGGAATTCGTTCGTTTTCTCAATGGGAATAGAGAAGAAGAGATCTTCCTTGTTCTTGAAATACTGATAGATGGTGCCGTCGGCAATACCCGCCCTTTGAGCTATTTCAGAAATGCTTGCACTCTGGAAGTCCTTTTTGCCGAAGACTTCAATAGCTGCCTGGATGATGTGTTCCCTTCTGGTGACCTTTTTGGACATGATCTTCTCCCGTTTTCACGGACACACAGTTAGAGGCTACCATATGTTTCCTCTCGTATTCCATAAAGAGATAAATAGTTCAATACCGAGCGCCTCCGGATACTGTTATAAAAAACTTCTATGTATTCAAGGATCACAATAGAAATCCCCAATGTTGCTATGACCTCTGAGATCACAAGCCCCCTGATCCCCCTGATGATGAGTTTATAGATAAACCCCCCGAAGACACCGATGATGATAATGGTAAGGATCACAGAAAGCGCGTAGGGAAGATCAAGATGGTTTATGAGCGTCCAGGTGAGAAAGCCTGATACCACGTATATGGCCCCATAGGCAAAATTTGCCACCCCGCTTATGCCGAAGGTGAGGTTAAAGCCCAGGGCCATGACCGCCAGGACAGCGCTGTTTATGAGGCCGTATACGAGCATATGTCTATTTCACCCACGAAGGTTTGACGATCTTTCCCTCAGCTACGGATTCAGGATATACGATAACCCTTTCACCCTTCTTCCACTGGAACCAAACACCTAATCCGCCTGTCTTCGGGTCTTCTCCATAGATCAACTGATGTCCTTTGTCGAATTTTAGCCTGCCCACCACTCCTGTCATATCGGTCTCGGCAAGAGCGGCAGATACTTTATCTGGGTCTAACGTTCCCGCTTTTTCAATTGCAGCAGAGAGCATGTACACCGCATCGTATGAGGCGCCAACCCCGTGGCCTGCCTGAGGGCTTTCTTTCCATCTTTTTGTGTATGCCTCGTAAAATTTTGTCGCCGGGGGGTAAGCCCTCACCGGAATAGGGCCTATGTCTTCTATGATATTCAGTGAATCCTCAATGTCTTCTCCAAAGGTCTGCCACGCCCTTGAACCCATAAGCGGCCCGTTATATCCTGCCATCAGGGCGGGGATCTTCATGCTCTTCCACTGTTTAACGAGGATCCCGCTGGTAGGCATGTCGAATATGACCAGGATAAGCTGTGCGCCGCCCGATTTTGCCTTCATCAGAGTAGTAGAAAAATCTGAAGCCCCGGTGGGATACTTCTCAAAACCAAGTACTGTCCAGCCGTTATCCTTGTACCATTTTTCCATCATGGAACCCGTTGCCGTTGCCCACAGGACATCCTGGGTGGCTATAAATACCTTGTTGTAACCAAAATCCTTTCCAATCAATTTCATCAAGCCGCTCATGTATCTGGAAAGGCCCGTTGCTTCAAGACATACTCTAAATGAATATTTGTATTTTTCCGGGTTGCTCAGAACCTTTTGCTGGAATTTTGGCGACATCGGGATACTTCCAATATTGATGACCTTGTACTTTGAATAGATGTCCATAGCAGCGAGTAGCGCTTCAGACCTGAAATTGCCCACGAGTGTTGCATATACCTTCTTATGGAGAATGATTTTCTCGATACCGAGAAGCGCTTCGGAAACCGGGACTCCGGGTTCGCCGTCCCGAATGTCAAGTGATTCTACCTTGAATAATCGCTTTTCGTTCCCTACAGTGACGCCGCCTTTTGCATTAATCTCTTCTACGGCCAGGACTACCGCCCTGTGGCTTTCATAGCCCTCTAAGAGTTTCAGCGAAGTCGGGACACCCAGGAGGATCGGATCTGCCGCGATGAGAGAGGTGTAAAGACCGAATACCAAAAGACCCACAAATAATACCTTTGTCAAAGCTTTCATAATTCCCCCTTATCGGTTCTTTTTTTGAAGCTTTACAGCATCAACAAATCCATGCTGCATGCTGTCGACAAAGCATTCTTCATGTTATTTGAATCACTTCCTCGCAAAGCATGGGCCGGTGCAACGCCCGCCAGGTCTTTCTCTTCGCGAAACCCCCTCACCTCCTTTATATCGCGTATATCGGGATCCAATGCCGTTCTAAGTCCACATTCTATCTATATAACATTTGCCATGTAAAACAAAACACCAGATACAATTACGCTGACAGTACCTGGTTATCCTTGCCTCTTGTAGAAACCATTCGCATACAGAGCCGCACCCAGGGCAGGTGTTAATGCAGGATCCCATTCAGACTTAGGAGCCAGCCTGCTTATCTTCAGGATACTTTCCACCCGGTTTATTATTCCTGGATTCTTGGCCAGCCCTCCAATGATGACGAAATCCTTTTTCACACCCGATCTATCCACCAATGTGCTGATCCTCCTGGCCATAGCGTAGTGGTAACCCGCTATCAGCTCTTCTATTGGTGTCTTACTTCGGATTAAATCCAGAGCTTCGGACTGCGCATACACGGCGCAAAAGTCGCTCAACTTTGGAAATTTATCAGACTGAAGCGCGATCTCTGCCATCTCCGTCAGGTCTTTCCTGACCAGGCCGCCGAACGCCTCCAT
>JAQTNJ010000352.1 GCA_028713955.1 Syntrophorhabdaceae bacterium | reverse complement strand
TTCTATCTCGAAGGCCTGCCGTGCAACGAGTCTCTGGATAAAACCATCTGCAACGGCCTTTACTATTCCCCCGTATTTTTCGATCTTCTCCATCTCTTCCTCGATCTTCTGCTCCATCTCCTTCGTGATCGTTTCGATAAAGTAGCTCCCGGCGAGAGGGTCAACGGTGTCCCTGAGGCCCATCTCATCCATGAGGAGCTGGAGGGTGCGGAGAGAGAGCAGCGCCGAGTGCGGAGTGGGGATCGTGTACGCCTCGTCATAGCTGCACAGCGCCGTTGTCTGGGCGCCGGAGAGGGCCGCAACAAGCGCGTAGTACGCGCCGCGCATTATATTGTTCTCCGGCTGCTCTTTGGTGAGACCGTATCCACCGCCCCCGAAGAGTCCACGGAGAAAGAGGTTCTGAGGTTTCTTCACCTTATATTTCTCTTTCAGGTTCCTCGCCCAGAGCTTGCGGGCTGCCCTGAATTTTGCGACCTGCTCCCACATGTTTCCGAAGACGTTGAGGTTAAATGAGAACCTCCCGACAAAATCGTCAACGTCGTAACCCCTTGCAAGGACGTTGTCTATGTAGGCGTTTGCTATAAGGATAGCGCAGGCTATCTCCTGGGCAGGCGTTGCCCCTGATTCCCTGATGTGGTAACCGCAGACGCTTACGGGATTGGTCCTCGGCATAACGGTCATCGAATACTCGATCGTGTCACCGATAAGCTTCACCGCGGGCTCGACAGGAAAGATCCATGCCCCGCGGCCGATCATCTCCTTCAGGATATCGTTCTGGGGGGTTGCCGATATTATCTTGGAATCATAACCATATTTCCCGGCAACGGCCTGGTACATGGCGAGCATGATCGACGCGACGGCATTGATCGTCAAGCCTGACCCGATCTTGTCCAAGCGTATATCCTTAAAGGCGATCTCAAAGTCACGGAGGGTGTCGACTGCCATACCGACCCTGCCGACCTCACCTTCGGACATGGGGTCATCGGAGTCGTATCCCATCTGCGTGGGAAGGTCGAAGGCGACGTTCAGCCCTGTCTGGCCGTGAGAGATCATCAGCTTGAACCGTTCGTTTGTCTCCTGCGGGGTCCCGAAGCCGGTATACTGCCTCGTGGTCCATGCCCTTGACCGGTATCCGAGCGCATGTATGCCCCGCGTATAAGGATATTCGCCGGGGTCTGCAACGTCTTTTTCATACGAAAAATCTATCCCTTCAAGGTCTTTCGGGGAATATGAAGGCTTAACGTGGATACCTGATTCGAGTATAACGTCGAGGATTTGATCTTTTTCGTCTTTTATATAACGTGCCACAGCCATGGTTCCCTCCTATTTCTTTAACACAGTCGATTGCAGGAACTTTATCGTTTCAGCAAGAGGTGTTCCACCGGGAAAGATGCCGGCCACCCCCATCTCTTTCAGCTTCGGGATATCTCTTGAAGGGATAACGCCGCCGACAAAGACCGTCTTATCGCCTATCCCCTTTTCCCGGATCTTCTGGAAGAGCCGCTGGGTAATGGGGATGTGTGCGCCCGTCATAATGGAAAGCCCTATCACGTCAACGTCTTCCTGAATAGCGATATTGACGATCTGGTCAACCGTCCTGTGCAGCCCTGAATAGATGACCTCCATCCCGGCATCCTTAAGTGCCAGCGCCACAACCCTGGCGCCCCTGTCATGCCCATCAAGCCCTGGTTTTGCTATTAAAACCTTTATCCTCTTCGGTGTTCCCATGAAGTTCCTCCTGAAAATTACGGTTTTATTATTTAAGACATTCCTTTGCAATGGTCGTTTTTAATATCTCCGATGTGCCGCCGCCGGAGAGAAGAAACCGGGCGTCCCTGAAGTACCTTTCTGCCGGATACTCCTCTGCGATCCCATATGCACCGTAGATCCGTGTCACCTCATCAACGACATAATTTGCGGTCTCCGTGGAATAAAGCTTTGCCGTGGCTGCCTCCTTCTTTGCTGCCAGCCCCTTATCCTTCAGCCATGCCGCGTAGTAGGTGAGAAGCCAGGAGCTTTTTATCCGCATCTCCATCCCGGCTATCTTTTCCTGTATAAGCTGGAAATTGCCGATCGGTTTACCGAACGCCTCGCGCTCTTTTGCATACCTGAGCCCCGCCTCATAAGCGCTTTCCGCAAGGCCCAGTCCAAGCCCTGCGACCATTACTCTGCTCTCGCTTAAGATCGCCTCGAGGTACTGCACGCCTTTTCCTTCCTCACCGAAAAGGTTTTCCTTTGGTATACGGCATTCGTCAAAGATAAGTTCCGTAGCTGCCGATCCCCGCGCGGACATCTTGTCTATCGTCTGCCCCACAGAAAAACCCGGCGTGTCTTTTTCGACAAGAAAAAAGGCAATGCCCTTAAGTCTTTTCGACGGATCCACCGTGGCGGCAACGGTAACAAAATCTGCTACTGCCCCGCTTGTGATCCAGAGCTTTCTCCCTTTCAGGACATAACCGTCCCCTTCCCTGTAAGCCCTTGTCCTCATTGCGCCGAGGTCAGAACCGCAGTCCGGCTCGGTGAATGCGATGGTACCTATCTTTCGGCCTGCCATGGCAGGGATCAGGAGCCTCTCCCTCTGTTCCTTGTTGCCGAATCTATGGATGAAATCAGTTCCCATGAGGCACTGCATCGTCACTATTGCCGCACAAGATAT
>JAQTNJ010000351.1 GCA_028713955.1 Syntrophorhabdaceae bacterium | reverse complement strand
CAGAGCGTGTCAAGCATCTCCCTATCCTCTTTGTTGCGGCAGACCTTATCAATCCAGGTAGCACGTTTGTAACCGCCTCCGGTGTATTCATTGTTTACGATCCTTACGAGCATGTCTTTTTCTTCCAGACTGATTTCCATGGTACAACCCCTCTTTTTTGATATATCTTAAATATCTTCAATAAAATTAGAAATGTCAAACTAATTCACAGGTGCATTTTCCGCAAAAGGCAGTGTGTCAGCCTGCCGGCTGTAGACGGTTTCTCTCGCTCCTTATAGTGCTTCCCGTTCCTCCGGACGAACAAGATGCCGCTCTTGAGTTCATGCCGGGTCAGGGTACTTTAGTTGAGAAACCAACTTTGTAGTACCGCAATGGGCGCTAAAACAGGCGGGAACAGGCAATTGCACGGCTTGTGAATTATTTCATTTTCTACCCCTTTTTTTCTTGACAGGAAATTTTCAATTTGATAATTTATTCACAATAAAAGCAAGAGATCAACTTCAGCTATATAGGAGTTAAGAATGAGATACGCAGAGACTGGATTTAATTTAGAAATTGATCTAACCAAGGGAAACATTGAGAGGGTAGAGACTGACCCAAAAGACACCGAGCTTTATCTTGGAGGGCTCGGTACGAACACCAAGATATTATGGGAAAGGGTTCCCCCCGATACTGACCCCTTTTCTCCTGACGTTCCACTGATTTTCGGCGCCGGCCTTTTATGCGGCACACCTGCTCCCGGTGCGAATCGTACTATTATTACCGCCTATTCTCCTCAGACGTTGTTAATGGGATATTCAATAATGGGTGGGTTCTGGGCGCCGGAGCTGAAGTATGCAGGTTATGACAAGGTGATCCTTCGCGGCAAGTCCCCCAATCTGGTCTATATATGGATACACAATGACAAGGTGGAGATACGTGATGCCAGCCATCTCAAGGGGAAAGGCGCCGTTGAAACGCAAGAGCTCATTAAGAAGGAATTGAACGAGCCGAACGCACAGGTTGCTGCTATCGGCCTGGCCGGTGAAAACAGGGTATTTACGGCTTCCATCGAACAGGGCCGCTCCAGTGCCAGCCGACTCGGACTGGGCGCTGTTATGGGGGACAAAAAGGTAAAGGCAATAGCTGTTCGTGGGACAAAGGACGTCAATCTTGCCCGTCCGGCTGAATTTTTAGAGCTCTGCAACGAGGTGCTGAAATATATAAAATACCGGAACGATAATCCTGTTCCGAATGTAATGACCATTTTACAGGGGCTTGGGTCGCCGCAAGAGATGCTTCACGTTGACGAGAAGTGGCACACCGAAAATTTCGTGTGGGGAAATGCCCGCGTTCGGAGAAAAGACTTCTGGAACAAGGAAATTGAAGAGAGATGGAAAAGTGTCCAATTAAATGTGCGGAAGCGGTTAATAAGCTGCTATAACTGTCCGATGAAGTGCGGGGCGATCATTTCCGTCCCGGGACTTTCGACCTATATGATGAAATGCTTCTCGAAGCTGACCTATACAATGGCGGCCTTTGTAGACGATCTGGATTTTGGCTTTAAGATCGCTCAAAAAGCTACGGAGTACGGAGTGGACGGGTTCTCAACCCCGCAGGTCCTGGCCTTCGCATTTGAGCTTAAAGAGGCCGGTATTCTGACCGACAAGGACTTTGAAGGGACATCCGCTTATGAGGCATGCCCGTCCGATAACGAGGGGAAATTTTACTGGTTGCTTGACAGGGTCGTCCGCCGGGAAGGGATAGGAGATATTTTAGCCGACGGCACCTATTGGGCAGCCCAAAAGATCGGCAAGGGCGCAGAGGTATACGCTCACAACAACATCAAGAAACATGAGCAGCTCCCTCTCAAGCTCGGGATGCTGAATCCGGTATATTTCCTTATGTATGCAACCGGCGAGAAGATAAACATAACCCAGATCGAGGGACAATTTCCTCAGACACCTTTTGCGACCATGGAAGAGAGGGAAGAGTTTATAAGGGATTGGATCCAGGTTCCTGATGAAAAGTTCAAGCAGATTGTTCTGGACTGGGAATTTCGCGGAGAACGCGCAAACCCGTATTACCCGACCGTTGATATGTCTGTTGACATTGTCGATTGGCAGGAGATGATACACTACTTTGACGACGCCCTCGGGGTCTGTGCCGGTTTGTCGTCATTTCCCCTGAAGCCTCCCTATCATATACACAATTACCCGAAGATAATCTCGGCAGCAACGGGGATTGATATAGATGAAGAGGGTCTCAAAAAGATATACAGGAGGAACCGGAATCTGCTCAGGGCCGTTAACACAAGAAGAGGATTGCGAAGAGCTGATGAGGTGCCGCCGGAGGACCACTGGAAGAAAAGATTTCCCGAGCTTGAAGCCCAGCTTTTGGATGCGTATTACAAATTCAAGGGGTGGGATAATGAGGGTATCCCCAAAAAAGAGACCTTGCAGGAATTGGATCTGGGCTACGTTGCCGAAGACTTAGAACAGAGAGGGATAATAAAAAATGGCCAAGATTAAGAAGAAAATCAAAACGATCAAAGTCGATCTTGATAAGTGCAATGGCTGCCGGGCATGTGAGGTAATCTGCTCCGCCTTTCACGCGAACCCGAAATACAGCAGCAATAACCCGGCGAGGTCGCGTATCCGGATGATCCGTGACCCTATAAGAGACGTATATG
>JAQTNJ010000350.1 GCA_028713955.1 Syntrophorhabdaceae bacterium | reverse complement strand
GGTGGATCGTAGTGTTCACAAGGTCAGGGTTCACGGCACGGCTTATTTCAAAGTTCAGACCGAAAACACCGGTTATCGCCTTTTCACCGGAGCACAAGGTAGTCAGGCAGATGGCAATATATTGGGGTGTGACAGCATATCCCGTGGAGCATTTTATCAATACAGATGACCTGATCAGGGGTGTCGATTCCATGCTTGTGAAGCTTGGCTATGCAAAAAAAGGCGACAGGATCATCATCGTCGCAAGCCACCCGCCGTCAGTATCGGGAAAAACAAATTTAATGAAGATGCACCAGTTGACCTGAAGAGAAAGACAGCGCCTTTATTCTATGTATATATCCTTTTTTTCGGTGAACTTCATGCCTTTAATCTTTTGTTGAAGCTCAATGCTGTCCAAGGCGAAGAGGGGGCCGATTTCAACCCTTGTGTCAGGATCTATTTTTATTCCGGCCTCTTTCAACCAGTTTCTGTGTAAACTCATCATGGCGTCACGGGCGGTTTCGGGTGAATCATTACCGTCTTTATTTTTTACCGGCGCGAATTCCTCTTCCCGTATAACCTCCATGCAGCAGGTTTTGCCGGCAAGGGGGATCGCATCAAATACGAAGGTCTCGAACTTCCACACATCGGCTGTGGAATATTTTCCAATATGATCAGTGTATTCAACGGCCTTTTGCGCGCAATGGTAGGGCAATACGAAACCGTGGTCAGTCAGGCGCTGAATGAAGGCAAGAGAAAATACGTGTATCGCAGTATTGCCGGCCCAGTACAGGATATTGCCATCCCCATCAAGAGCAGACATATAGTCGTCTCCGATGTCGCTGTACTCAACGACAGCATCCCTGCCATTTACATACACATAAAGGCCGACCTTTTCCCGGATATCCTGCCTCCTGACGACCTTTGTAGAAGCATCAGCGCCCGTTATTGCATGCAGCCCAAGGAATACGGGGTCGGCAATCTTCACAAGCGGGTTATCGACCTGGCAGTAAAAAAGCTCCTCGTAGCCTTGTTCTATCAATATCTTTAGCAGACCGGAATCATGGAGGGCCTTCAGCGAGCCGCCATGGCCGTCCGGGTTCACAACAAAATTGCCGTCACCATTTAAAAGGAGCTTACCTTCAGGGGTTATTGTCGGCAGCATCCCCTGCTGAAAAAAGTGAACAGTCTCCGGACGAAGACCAAAAAAATTATGAATATGAAAAAATCTGACAGTGTCCCTGTTGTTTTCCTGGCTCGTCATGATCAGCAACGGGATAGTTACCCCGTGACGTCGTGAAAGGGCCATAACCTGCTCGGCAAAAAGCTGGAAGAGGGTTTTGCCCTTTATCGGCGAGATCCGAAAGGTCCCCTTGGGTCCTTCATAGCCAAGCCGTGAGCCCTGGCCCCCGGCCACGATAAGAACAGCCGCTTTTTGTTGTTTGATCAGGGATTCTCCTGTGACGCGGGCTTCCTCTATCCTTTTCTGTTCCTGTACATTTTTTGGAATAGCGACCACCTGGGGTGGCTCGATAGTTCTTATCATTTGCCGGGTATCACTTTTTGAGCAAAATTCCTTATATACTTCAAAGGCAAGGTGAATGTCGAATTGAAGGATCTTGTGAATAAGATCATGTTTGTGTTGAGAAGACAGTGTATGATAATAATCCGCAAGGTGATCCTGGCTGTATTGCTGCAAAACACGGAGTAGTTCCTGCTCGGTCATTCCTGTTGCCCCCACTGGTTAAAAACGTTTTTAATTTTTATAATGGAAGTACCTGTGCATAGTCAATGTATTCTTATTGCCATCTGACCGGTACGTTACTTCATCCATAACCGAATCTATGATATAGAGGCCCATCCCGTGTTCCGGGATCAAGGAACGGTCTTCGGCGTTAAAATTGAAACAACGCGGGCCATAGGCGGACATCTTTTCCCCCCTGTCGCTTATTTCGAAGGTTATGCCATTGTCTGAATAGGTGGTATTGATCTCGACAGTGTGCCCGGCCTCGGAATTATAGGCATGCTTAATCGCGTTATTGACCGCTTCCACAACACACAGTTCAAGGTAATACGTGTCTATTTCGTTCATGGAGAGGTAGTTGCATATACCGCGTATGGCAACACCCACGAGTGAGACGTTATCGAGATTGCTGTCGATCAAGAAGGTGATCTTTTTTGGTGACAGTGTATCGGACATTAGCTATTCCTGGGGCTCACGCCTGTCCCCGTAAGGGGGTCGCCCCCTCCACGAACAAAGTCTCACCCACTTCATGGGTACCCGGCCTCCCCCTCTCGCTTATGAATTCGCTGGGTAGTTTCACCTTTCTATAAAGGCCTGGATCGCTTCCTGTTCCGAAGGGAAGATCTGGAATACCCGGTTCATCCTGGTAAGCCGGAAAAGGCCCATGACGGTCTCTCGTATGCCGGTAATGACAAGATCGCCGTTATCTCCTATGGTCTTAAGACTGGAGACGATTGCCCCGAGGCCGCTGCTGTCAATAAAGTCAACGTTTGCAAGATCAAGAACGATCTTTGTGTTTCCGGAGTTTATCAGGTCTACTATCTTGCCTTTAAACTCAGTAGCGCTGGACGCATCTATCCTCTTTTCCAATGGTTTCACTATGAGTATGCTGCCGACCTTTTTTTCCTGTACCTGCATGTAAACCCTCCCTCAAAATGGATCTTTCAAACCTG
>JAQTNJ010000349.1 GCA_028713955.1 Syntrophorhabdaceae bacterium | reverse complement strand
GCTCTTCCGATCTGATACATCCGTTCTGATCGACTTCTTTAAAGGTGTTAAAACTGTAGGCAGCAAGAAATTTGAAATGATTCTGCAGCAGGAGATACCCTTTGGAATAAACTCCTTCATATTGCAGGAGGTTCTCCAGGGGGCAGCATCTGAGAAAGAATTTTCTCTTCTCAGGGAGTACCTGTCGACCCAGCGTTTCTATGATCTGAAAGATCCGGTTGATTCATTTATCAATGCCGCCAAGCTTTACATGGAGTGCCGCAAGAAAGGGATTACCATAAGGAGCACAATAGACTGCCTTATTGCTGAGACCGTCCTCGAACACAATCTGCTCCTTCTTCATAACGACAATGATTTTAAAGCCATGGCCAGGGTTATTCCGCTTAAGTTTTTTTAAAACCATGTGGGTATAAGAGAAGATGAGGGGATGCGAATATGGGGTTCAATACTCACAAAGATCTAGATATATGGCAGAAAAGTATAGATCTTGTTGAAAGGATCTATAAAATTACAGACACATTCCCGCATTATCGCATTAACGCATTCACCCATTACCGCATATACGCATTCAGGGGGTTATTATGAATAAAGCATTGTTAGTCGGTATCAACAGGTACAAATTACCGGGAAGCAATCTCCAGGGCTGCGTCAACGACGTTACGAACATCCGCCACATCCTGCTCACATATTTCGGGTTCACGGTCAAGCAGATCCGGGTCGTCACGGATGAGCGCGCTACAAAGGCGAACATCATGACGAGACTCGAATGGCTTGTAAAAGGCGCGAAGCCCGGAGACCGCCTCGTCTTCCACTACTCGGGCCATGGCTCGCAGATCAGGGACCGTGACGGTGATGAGCTGAAGGATCACCTCGACGAGATCATCTGCCCTCACGACATGGACTGGGACGGCACGTACATTGTCGATGACGAACTCGGCAAGGTCTTTTCAAAGATCCCCAGGGGCGTAAACCTTGAGGTATTCCTCGATAGCTGCCATTCCGGTACTGCCACGAGAGAGATGCGCATCGCCGAAGAAGAGGTCCCCGGCGGCGTGACCGTGAAACAGCGGTATTTACCGCCGCCCGTCGACATCCTCTGCCGCGAGGAGGAGGACCTGCCTGTTCGCAGATTACTGAAAGGGAAAATGAATCCTGTTTCCCATGTACTCTTTGCGGGCTGCCGTGAAAACCAGACGTCCGCCGATGCTTACATCAACAAGGCATACAACGGCGCCTTCACGTACTATCTCTGCAAGCACCTGCGGGATACGTCCGCCGCCCTCGTTCGCAGCGATCTCCTCAAGCGCGTCCGTGCCTCGCTCAGGTTCAACGACTATGACCAGGTCCCGCAACTCGAATGCACAACGGCAGAAAAGAAAAAGAAGATTTTGGAGTAGAAGATATAAAGACAATTTTCAACCACAGATGTACACAGATAAAAGCAGATATATTAACTATGTCCTCCATTGTGATAAACCGTCAATGGAGTCCGCACTCTCAGCACCTGGCGGTGCAAGAGCAAACTTAACCCGCAAGGGTATGCGGGTTTGTCCCGTTGAAAAATAAATCTCATTTCACGGGACAAAAAATCATACGGTTCTCTCTGTGATCTCAGCGTCTCGAACGAACGAAGAGAGTGGGCGTGAGGAAGAAAAGCTTTTAAATGCCTTGTCTCTCGCAGAGCCCACACCCGTTTCGAAGACTTTGAATGCCGGCAAGAAGTAACCTTTAACAACTGATATCTATCGAATCTCACTTTTCTCGAGTTACCACCTTTCTCGCATATGTCAATAAACGCAACAAAATCGATAAGCCAGATTCCTGGTATTTTAAAGTATACCTCGATCGATATGGCACAATCCGGAATTGAAATGATATGAAAATAATAATTCTTGCCGGTGGCAGCGGCACCAGATTGTGGCCTTTAAGCAGAAAGAATTATCCCAAACAATTCTTGAAGCTTCAGGGCGACAAATCCCTTTTGGTGAATACAGCCGAGAGATTTTTGCATGCCGTTAACCCTGAAGACATTATTGTTATCACCAGCAAAGATTATGAATTTTTTGTACGATCACAACTTGAGTGGCTGAAACATATTATCCTTGAGCCGGTGGGTAGAAACACTGCGCCTGCCATAGCCCTTGCAGCGAAGTATTGTCTCGAGAAGGTGGGGTCCGGCGAAGACGAAGTAATGTTCATCTCTCCTTCCGATCATATAATAGAACCGGTTGATGAGTTTACAGACTATCTCAGGTTGTCTGAACATATAGCGCAAATGGGTCATATTGTGACATTCGGTATTAAGCCCGTGAAGCCGGAGACAGGATACGGTTACATAAAGATAAATCCCCGGGAGCCGCTGGCTGGAGCACCAAGTGCATACAAGGTGGAGCAATTTGTAGAAAAGCCTGATTTAGAGACGGCAAAAGAATACCTTGCCGATGGGAGCTACTACTGGAACTCAGGCATGTTTGCCTTTACCATCAAGGCTATAAAAGAAGAACTCCTCAGATTCGAGCCCGATATCGGCAAGATGGCTAATCTGGGGTTTGAAGAAATGAAGGGGTCATTCGGGAACATGCCGTCGATATCTGTTGACCATGCGGTTATGGAGAGGTCGCGACACCTGACGGTTGTCCCGATGGGGCTTGCCTGGAACGATATAGGGTCATGGGAT
>JAQTNJ010000348.1 GCA_028713955.1 Syntrophorhabdaceae bacterium | reverse complement strand
ATGGTAAGACTGTCAGGGCCATGAAGCTGTCATATGATAAGGAAAAGCTTGACGCCTGCGTCAATAACCTGAAAGGCCGGGAAGGCGTTGCCGATATCAGGGTCTGGATCAACGAGGGCATGTTGAATGTCGGTGATGACATTATGCGCCTCCTTGTTGCGGGAAGATTCAGAACGGATGTTTTGCCTGTACTCCAGGAACTCCTGTTTGTAATCAAAAAAGATGTGGTGAACGAAGAAGAGCTTTCGCCTTAGAATCACCGTTACGTTATTGCCGGACATTCCGGTTCATGTGAAAGGGTCCCATCCCGGGTCCATCAACATTAACGCCCCTTCCATTGGGGCTGTCTTTTTTCCAGAAAGGCGCTGATCCCTTCTTTCGAATCTTCCGTTGTGCAGAGACGGGCAAGGTTATCGGTCATGTATTCGGAGGCCTTGTAGTAGTCCATGTCCGCTGCCGTGTAGAATGCCTTTTTCGCCATCTGAACAGCGAGGGGGCTCTTCCGGGCCAGCACCGCTGCCCATTCACGGGCCTTTTGATCGAGTTCCTCCATCGACACCATCTTGTTCACGAGACCAAATTCAAGGGCCTTTTGCGCCTCGATCAAATCCCCATATAACAAGAGTTCGAGTGTCCGTTTTCTTCCCACAGAACGGGAAACAGGTACGGCCGGACCGATACAGTTGAGACCCACATTGATCGCCGTGAGGCCGAACTTCGCATCCTCCGATACAATAGCGAGGTCCGCCGCAGCCACGAGACCTGCTCCGATAGCCGCCGCCACGCCGTGAACCTGGGCGATAACGGGCTTGCTGATGCGACTCATTGTAACAAGGGCCTTGCCCATGTGGTCTATCCAGTCGCGGTATTCAAGGGCTGTTTTCCCGGGGAATTCACTTACATCAATCCCCACACAAAATGCCTTGCCCGCACCCTTCAGAAGAATAACCCTGACGTTCCTGTCCCTGTCAAATTCTCTGAGCGCGCTGTCGAGCTCGCTCGCCATGGCAGTATTGAAGGCATTCCACTGCTTCGGCCGGTTCAATATGATCTCACCGACGTAATCATCACCGGTCTTTGTAAGGATATGCTGGTACTCCATGCTATGCTCCTTTCATTTTTTATACATTCCTGTTTTCTCTCGCCCGCTTACAGTCCTATATCAGATTACATATGCTATTGTCAAAACGTATTCAGCGATAACAAAAAAACGTTGTCCATATTTTCTTCCTGATTGCGGGATTCAGAAAAAATATATACAATAGAATGATCAAGAATAACCGTTACGAGGGAGCACTATGGAAGAAAAGGCATTCCAGGATTACTATCCTGAGGAACTGAGCCATTGCTACGGGTGCGGCAATCTTAACGAGACAGGTCTTCATATCAGGAGCTATTGGGATGGAGAGGAATCGGTTGCCCGCCTCAAACCGCAGCCTTATCATATTGCCACACCGGGCTTTGTCTACGGCGGGCTGATCGCTTCACTCATCGACTGTCACGGGGTCGGCACAGCCGCCGCCGCGACATGCCGCGCGGAAGGCAGGGCCATGGACGAGGAACCAAGGCTGCGCTTTGTCACCGCATCTCTAAAGGTCGATTACCTGCACCCGACACCCCTTGGGGTTCAGCTCGAGGCAAGGGGGAAGGTGAAGGAGGTCGGAAAGCGCAAGGTATCCGTATCCGTCGAGGTCTTTGCAGAAGATACTCTCTGCGCCAGCGGGGAGGTAATCGCCGTCCGCATGCCTGAAACGATGAAGCAGAAAAAGGCAGTGAATAGTGAACGGTGAAAGGTGAATAGTAAGAAACAAAAGAAGCAATTCCTTTAAGGAGTTTATCTCTTTGCCCTCGGCTCTCTGCTGCCTTTCTCTCGCGACGGTTTGCTACAGGATATCCATACCTCCCACTAACGCAGACACACTCGGCGAACGATACGGAGCGAGTGCACAACGGGGATAGGGGGATGAGAAAGGCTCAGCACTACGGAACGGGCCAGGTTGGTTAAAAACCTCAATAAGGTATTTACATTCCTCGAAACGTGTATATAATTCTTGGATGGACGTCATCCACGCTCTATTGAAATCAAACAGTATCACGTTTTTCCTGCAATCCTTCGTATCCCTCTTTGTGATCGTGAACGCAATAGGGAATGTTCCCCTGTTTGTCACACTCCTGGAAAGATTCGATGAAGCTGAGAAGACGGCCATGATGAAAAAGGCCGCGATCATAGCCGCGATTACCCTGCTCATAGTGACCGTGACAGGTAACCTGTTCTTTCGTCTCCTGGGCATCGACATGTTTTCTTTCACGATTGCCGGCGGTATCTTGCTGATGATCATTTCAATCGAGATGCTGCTGGGACTCAAGACAAGGACCCAGTCCTCCACCGACGAGGAACAAACCAGTTCGGAAATAGACGAAATAACGGTCGTTCCCCTTGCCATCCCTCTTTTGACCGGTCCGGGCGCACTCACCACAGCCATAGTGCTTTTCGATAAGGCCGGGAACATCCAAAACAGAATAATCCTGTTGGGCACTATCGTTCTGGTTTTTGTGATCTCGTATATAATACTGGCAAAATCAAAGCCTATACTTTCCTTCCTTGGAAAGACCGGTACCCGGGTAGCGAGAAGGATAATGGGTCTCATGCTTTTATCGATAGCTGTTCAGTTCATCATAAAGGGCATTATTGATGCCTTCCA
>JAQTNJ010000347.1 GCA_028713955.1 Syntrophorhabdaceae bacterium | reverse complement strand
CGACAACCTCGCCTTTCAGATTGAGAAGCGGTCCCCCGCTGTTGCCGGGGTTGATCGAGGCATCAGTCTGGATAAAATCGTCATATGGTCCGGCGCCTATTACCCTTCCTTTTGCGCTGACTATGCCGGCCGTGACGGTATGTTCCAGCCCAAAGGGGTTTCCTATGGCAACAACCCAGTCTCCCACTACAAGCCTGTCGGAATCACCAAATGTCGCCGCCGGCAGCGGTTGTTTCGCGTTGATTTTAATGAGCGCTATATCAGTCTTCGGGTCTCTTCCAACAATGGCAGCATCATATTCCTTTTCATCGGATAACTTTACCTTGATGGTCTGGGCCTTTTCTACGACGTGGTTATTGGTAAGGATATATCCTTCCCTGTCAATGATCAAACCTGATCCAAGGCTCCTCTGTTTGAACTCCCGTCTGGGTGAATTCCCAAAAAATTTATCAAAAAACTCGTCACCGAAAAAGTCCTTAAAGGGGTTAGCCTGTCCCGGCCCCATGAACCTGTCCTGCATGCTTGAACCCTTGATGACAGTTGTTGTGCTTATATTGACTATCGATGGCTTCACGCGGTTGACGAGTTCGCTGAAACTCGGCAGACCTTTATCGAATGCCACTGTTTTGATGCTTGGCCTGTTGGCATCAAAGGTAACCCTCTCGGGGACAACCTGTCCCTTGACGAACATAAATACAGGGACGGCCGCAATCAGAAGTATAATAATTAAGAACCAATTCTTGTTTTTCATCGATTTCCTCCGGTTTAAATGGGCAATTTGACGGAAAACAGACTGCCGTGAGAAAGTTGACTCTGCACCTCTATGTTCCCGTTATGAGCCTCGGCGATCCACTTGCTGATAGAAAGACCGAGACCGCTTCCGCTCTCACGTTTTCTCGACCGGTCTGCCCTGTAGAACCTGTCAAATATATATCTTATATCTTCTTGGGAGATACCGGTTCCGTTGTCCTTCACGCGTATTGCAACATATCCGTTATTCACATGAGAAGATACTGTTACCAGACCACCTTTCTGTGTATATTTAATCCCATTCTCCAGGATATTCCAGAGCATCCTCCGCAGCTTCAATTCATCACCCCGCACCCTTACGTCTTCCAGTTCATTTACAACGAGCTGGATCCCTTTGTTCTCCGCGAAGATCCTCATGTTCACACACACATCTGCGACAAGGTCCCTGAGTGAGATGTCTTCGAGGTTCAGTCTTATATCATGTGTCTCTGCCTTCGACAGTAAGAGCAGGTCATCGATGATCCTCGACATCCTGTCGATCTCCTCAAGGTTGCTCGCAAGAAGTTTTTTATAGTCGCCCGTGTCCCTTTCTTTCCGTAACGCAACCTCTGTCTCACCTTTCAGGATCGTAAGGGGCGTCTTGAGCTCATGCGACACATCGATACTAAACTGGTTGATCCTCTGGAAGGCATCCTTGAGCCTGCTGATCATTGCGTTGAATGTCTCTGCGAGCTTACCCAGTTCGTCTTTTCTTCCCCTTATATCGATTCGCTCGTCGAGGTTGCTCGAAGATATCTTGACCGCTGCCTTTCTTATCTGATCAACGGGTTTTAGTGTCTTTTTTGCCATAAAATAGCCTGTAGCGATAGTCACGCCGATCGACGTGGGAATACTGATTATCATGATGATAAAGAGCTTTCTCATCGTCTCATCGAATTCTTCCAGCGACGTACCGATCTGGATGATGCTTGTCACCTTTTGTTTTCCCACAATAATCGGAATTGTTACCATCCTTAACCGCGGACGCGCTGTCTCGATTGTTTCATATACAACTTCGCCCCTGAGGGCCCGCTCCAGGGTACTGAAACTCGTTGGCACAGTTTCTGTTTCTATATCATTCATTTTTGCACCGATCCTGCCGGACGAGTCGATGATCTGGATAAACTTACCCTTCGGCTTTCTGCCGAGCACATTCTCGAGATACCTCTCGAAATTGCCGAAGATTGTCCGGTTGTGTGTTTCGGTCAAGGAAGAGGAAAGGACATCTCCGATGGATTTGATCTTTGCGTCGATACTCCTCTCGAGGCTGTTCCTGAAATAGATATAGACTCCGCTTGAAAACACAACGAGGATCAGGGCGAGGATCCCGCCATACCATATTGTCAGCTTCCATTTGATGGGGAGATTAATTTTTTTCATTGTCTTCTTTAAACGTGTAACCGATGCCCCGTACCGTATGGATATATTTCTTTTCAGAGATAGATTCAATCTTTTTGCGTAAGAAATTCACATAAACATCTACGATGTTTGATGAGTCATCCTGATTCTGCCATACGTATTCTGCGATCTCTTTTCTCGTTAACGGTTTTTCACTGTTTTTTAAGAGATACTCCATGATCAGAAATTCCTTTTCCGTCAATTCAGCCTCTTTTGAGCCTATATTCAGCTTTCTTGTATAAGGGTTCAACGCAATATCCCTGTATTCAAGGAGAAGCTGTTCTGCCTTCCGGCTTCTCCGTAGGAGGGCCCTTATACGCGCCAGGAGTTCATCAAATGAAAAGGGTTTTGTCAGATAATCATCGCTGCCGGTATCAAGACCCTTCACAACATCCTCTTTTGAGCTTTTTGCCGTGATGATGAGGACCGGCGTATCTATGCCTGTTGCCCGCATTCTTTTCAGGAGTTCGAGCCCGTCTATCTCGGGGATCATGAGGTCAAGAAGGACGATATCGTACGCAGAGGCACCGACA
>JAQTNJ010000346.1 GCA_028713955.1 Syntrophorhabdaceae bacterium | reverse complement strand
TGTCATTGCGAGCGGAGCGCGGCGCAGTGTCATTGCGAGCCATTTTTCTCTTTGTCATTGCGAGCCCGCAGGGCGCGGCAATCTCATTCAATAGATTATACCCTATGAGATCGCCACGTCGCTACGCTCCTCGCGATGACAACATAAGGATGGGGCTCCCCTCGCGATGACAGCATAAGGATGGGGCTCCGCGATGACAACACGTTTTGAACATTTGATATTTGAACTTTGAGATTGTTTGGAATTTAGATATTAGAATTTTGTGCTTATTGTTTATGTTGGTTTTTATCAATGATTTTTTCCCCTTTTTTTGGTAGACTCACTCATCAGCTCATAACCTACTGCCGAACAATCAAGTAAGCAGTAGAGAGTGGGCAGCAAAAGCTTTTAGTGCATACTGCTTACTGCCTACCACGTTTTACTGTGATTTATGAGCTGATTTTATCGGAGGTAATTATGGCAGAGAAGAATAAACAGAAAAGGGAGACCAAAAAGGCCCCGCAAAAGTCATTGAAGGAAAAGAGGAAAGAGAAACTCGAAAAGAAGGACAAATAGCGTTTTTGATCCAATAATTTGATACCACAATTTGATCCAAGGAGGATGTAAAATGAAAATCGTGCTATTGGGAGCCCCCGGTGCCGGAAAAGGTACCGTGGCAAAGATGCTGACGGATTATGACGGTTCGGTGCAGATCTCGACCGGTGATATTTTGAGAAACGCTGTCAAGGCGGGAAACGAGCTTGGCAAGAAGGCACAGGGTTTCATGGAGCGCGGCGAGCTTGTCCCCGATGACCTCATCATGGATATCATGGAGGCAAGGCTGCAGGAGCCGGATTGCGCGAAGGGTTTTCTCCTCGACGGTTTTCCGAGGACGATCCCGCAGGCCGAGGCGCTGAAGAAATTACTGCTAAAGATCAACCTGAAGCTCGACAGGGTTATCAACCTCGATGTCCCCAGGGATGTCATACTGGACCGGTTGACGACCCGGAGAACCTGTTCCAACCCTGATTGTCAGGAGATCTACAACATCAAGAGCAAGCCGCCGAAACCGGACGGAACCTGCCTGAAATGCGGATCCCCCGCTGTCCAGCGTGCCGACGAGACAGTGGAGGCCATTACGAAACGACTTGAAACATATAATGAAAAGACCGCTCCTCTCATCGATTTCTACACGAAGGAAGGCCTTGTAACGACCATCAGTTCCTTGAGCAGTGAAGAGATCGTCAATCAGGTAAAGGCGGTGGTGAAAAAATAAGAGATACAGGTAATAGGTCATAGGTCATGGGTGATAGGAGGATCAAAAAAAGATTCCCCTGGAATCCATGACCCCTTTTCTTTTCCCGTCACCTATGACCCATCACCTATAACCTTTTTGGTCCATGAAATTTGGTTTCTCTACATACTTTTCGATGCAAAAACCCATCGGGCAGATTATCGGTGAGCTCACTGGAAAAGGGATCAGAACGATCGAGTTGTCCTATGAGTTGCCCCATGTCCTGACGATGGATGAATCTTTTATTGCAAAGGTCAGTGAGCTCCGGAAAAATGGTGTAGAGTTCTCCATGCACGGCCCTTTCTTCGAGATCAACCTCGGGAGCTATATCGAGGAGGTAAGAAAGATATCGAAAGAGCGGAACAAAAAGGCTATTGTCATGGCGGCAAAAATAGGTTGTGATCCGCTCGTCATCCACCCCGGATATTCCTTCATGACAAAGAGGGTGAAAGAGCTGGAGGAACGGCTGAGGATAAGGTTTATCGAGGATCTGCGTGAAATCACCGCCTTTGCAAGCCAACAGGGGGTACGGATCGCCCTCGAGAATGTCCACATGCCCTATTTCTTTTTCTGTGACCTTAAAGAATTTCCCGGGTTGCAGCAACTGGTGCCCGGCATCGGGATGACCCTTGATCTTGGCCATGCGTATCTTACAAAGCGCGCGAATGGTTCCAGGGATCCTGAAGGCGAAATCCTGGCCGATGTACGCGCTATCGGTATTGAAAACATTTTTCACGTCCACCTCCACAACAACACGGGCGAGAGGGACGATCACCTGTTCCTCGAAGGGGACATCGATATGAAGAGGCTCGTCGATGGCCTAAAGAATCTTGGCTATGACGGGAAGATCATCGTGGAGAGCTTTGAGATGGAGGAGCGCGGCATCGAACGCATGATGGAAAGACTCAACGCTATCTCTGCTTGACTAAATTGTCTCTTTGGTTTTTTTGCCTCTCACTGTTTACTATCGACTATCGACTATTCACTGCTTTAATGTATGATTGATGCCCAGAGGATAAATGTCAGGGGTGATGCGAGGGTGGATAGGGTAATTGCCCCTGATGCAATATCCGTATCGCCGCCGATTTCACGGGCCATAATATACGATGTTGTAGCGGCCGGCGTTGCAAGAAGTATGATACCGGGGAGCATCTCTTTGAGGGGGATACCAAAAAGTTCGCTGAGTAAAAGCGAGCATGCCGGCAGTACAATGAGCTTGAAGAATGTGGCAGTGCCGGAAAGGGCGAAGGACTTCCGGATCGTGCCTATGGTAATTGATGCGCCGATGATGATGAGCGCCATGGGGAGGGCAATGTTTGCTAAAATCCCCATGCTTTTCAGAAGGACGTTTGGTACAGGTATCTTGAGGTAAAGGATAGCGATACCGCAGAACGTGGCAACAATGACAGGCGTCTTAATGATCGGCAGAAAGGCCTTGAGGATATTCTTGTGCTGATGCTG
>JAQTNJ010000345.1 GCA_028713955.1 Syntrophorhabdaceae bacterium | reverse complement strand
GATGGTAAGTAACGAGGTACTGAACACTTCACGGCCCCATTGATTCATCCTGACCAGTTCCTTTACCATGTCCTTTAGAAGAGCAAAGACCGTGCCACGCCGTGAGGTTATCCGTAAACGGGCGTTATTATTGTTCAATAGGGTTTTTCAATCGTGGATATGATAGGGAGTAACAGGAAAAAAATGTCGAAATGATCGTGTTCTGTTCGACAATTGTGTCGATTTTAGCAAGTCCGGACAAGGCAATACTGTCGCCGGTCAATCGGAAGGTGTCACGAATTATTTGAATTTACTTGATTATTTGGGAAAAAATTATAAAATAATTATCTCATGGATAAGCACGCCATAAAGTCTGCCGCAAAGGAATTTTATAAATATCTGGAGAGGGAAAAGGGCGCCCCGTATAATACAAAACGTGCGTACAGGGGTGATATTGAGGATTTCATAGTCTTTATAGATAAGAGCTCATACGACGCGATAGACCACAATACCATAAGGGCCTATATCGTCAGTATCTATAAAAATCTTAAAAAGTCTTCTCTTTCGCGGAAGGTTTCTGCCATCAAGGTGTTTTTCAAATTTATGAAGAGAAAGGGCTATACCGAGGAGAATACCGCGCTGGTCATAAAGAATCCGAAGATCGAAAAAAACCTTCCCAAGTTTTACACGATTGATGAGATGTTTCACTTTCTCGATTTTCTTCCCAGAGAGGGGTGGTTGAATGTCAGGAACCGGGCGATCTTCGAGCTTATGTATTCAACAGGTACGAGGGCGCAGGAGGTTCTCAGCCTGGATATAGATGACGTTCATCTCGACGGGATGTGGATAAAGATAAAAGGTAAGGGCGGGAAAGAGCGTATAGTGCCCTTCGGTGAAAAGGCGAAGAGCGCCCTGGAGGAGTATAGGGACACCGTAAAGGACATAGGTAAAAAGGACATAGGTAAAAAAGACATAGGTAAACAGGAGGTAGGTAAAAAGGAGATAGGTAAAAAGGAGATAGGCAAGGATGTACCCGGTAAAGCACTTTTTATAAATATACGCGGCGGCAGGTTGTCGTACAGGGGTTTGTTGAAGATTATGAAGAAGCACCAACTAAAGGCGCAGCTTTTTAAGGATCTCTCTCTCCATGGCATACGTCATTCATTTGCCACCCATCTGCTCGACAGCGGGGCTGACTTGAGAAGCATTCAGGAGCTTCTTGGTCACTCAAAGCTTTCAACAACGCAGAAGTATACCCATGTCTCCATGGACAAATTGATGGAGATATATGATAAATCCCACCCAAGAAGGTAAAATGGAAGCGACAACTGTATTATGTGTCAGGCATAAAGGGAAGGTTGCTATTGGCGGCGACGGACAGGTGACGATGCAGGCAACGGTAGTAAAACATACGGCGAAGAAGGTGAGAAGGATTTATCAGGACAAGTGTCTTGCGGGATTTGCGGGCGCCACGGCAGATGCCTTCACCCTCTTTGAGCGCTTTGAAAAAAAGCTCGAACAGTACAACGGAAACCTCACAAGGGCAGCCGTCGAACTCGCAAAAGACTGGAGAACGGACAGGCTGCTCCGGCGGCTTGAGGCGCTCCTGATAGTGGCTGACAGAGATCACACGTTGATCCTTTCGGGTACGGGCGATGTTGTTGAACCTGATGACGGTGTGGCGGCAATCGGCTCTGGCGGGGCATACGCACAGGCTGCCGCAAAGGCGCTAATAAAATACACCGACCTCGCTGCCCCCGACATTGTGAAAGAATCGATGTCCATTGCGGCGGAAATATGTATCTACACAAATGATAGAATAGTCATCGAGGAGCTTTAATTGAAGACATTGACACCCGGACAGATCATGGAGGAGCTTGACAGATTTATCATAGGCCAGAATAAGGCAAAGAAGGCCGTTTCCATAGCGCTCAGGAACCGGTGGAGAAGACAGATGGTCCCAAAAGAGCTTCGCGATGAGATAGCGCCGAAGAATATCATCATGATCGGTCCGACAGGCGTCGGAAAGACGGAGATCGCGAGACGTCTTGCGAAGCTCGCAAGCGCGCCCTTTTTGAAGATAGAGGCGACAAAATTCACAGAGGTCGGTTACGTCGGAAGGGATGTTGAATCAATGATACGGGACCTTACAGAACTTGCTATCAGCATGGTGAGAAAAGAAGAACAGGCGCTTGTCATGGAGAAGGCGGCAGAGATAGCAGAGGAGAGGATACTTGATATACTGTTACCTGCACGGAAGGTTTCTAACGCGCAGGAAGAACAGGAGCCAGCCGACCTTTCGAGAGAAAAGATGAGAACCCGTTTGAGGGCCGGTCAACTAAAGGATAGACTTGTTGAGCTTGAAGTGCCTGACAGGGCGCTTCCCATGATAGAGATCTTTTCGGCGTCAGGGATGGAAGAGATGGACATGCAGATAAGGGACATCTTCGGGAACATGCTTCCGAAAAAGACGAAGAGAAGGAAGTTGAAGGTCGGCGAGGCATACGAGCACTTAGTCCAGGAGGAATCAAAAAAACTCATCGATATGGACAGGGTTACCAAGGACGCCGTCGAAAAGGTAGAACAATCGGGGATCATATTTCTCGACGAGATAGACAAGATAGCGAGCCGGGATCACGGTCAGGGGCCTGATGTATCGAGAGAGGGCGTGCAAAGGGACATATTGCCGATCGTTGAAGGAACGACGGTAACGACAAAATACGGGATGGTCAGAACGGACCATATCCTTTTCATAGCGGCAGG
>JAQTNJ010000344.1 GCA_028713955.1 Syntrophorhabdaceae bacterium | reverse complement strand
TTCATTCATGCAGCTTCGTTGCCTTCGTCGTCATCGACTCGACGTACTAAAATGTACGCCTCCGTCGCTTCCTCCTCGTCGCCTCGCTTCATTTTTGAATGCAACTCGGTATAATAGATTTTCCAGCCCTCTTTTTCCCGAAAAAATTGTCTTTTTAAGAGGTCCCAAAATCATCGGTGTTATTCTGAACAGTGCGTCATTAAAAGGTGAAATTTTTTCTTGACAAAAATTGACCATTAAAATATTGTATACAAAAATTATCTTTAAGCATTCTCCAGGGAGGAATAGAATATGGATTTCAGATTAACCGAGGAACAGGAATTTTTTAAAAAAACCATATCGGATACAATAGACAGAATGGTCGTTCCGAAGGCGCAGGAGATAGATGAAAAAGATGAGTTCCCTATTGAGTTGTGGAGAGATTTTACAAAGCTCGGCTATCTGGGTTTGCGTTATCCCGAAGAGGTTGGGGGTCTGAACGCGGACAAGATCATGTGCATGATCTTCTATGAAGAGATCGCCAGGGGTTCTGTCGGTTTTGCGCAGAGCGTCATTATGAATATCCTCATGGGTACATATTTTCTTTTCAGGTTCGGCAGCAAGGAGATCAAGGAACGTTGCCTCTACCCGGCGATCCGGGGAGAAAAGGTCGCTACCATGTGTTTTACGGAGGACCAATCAGGTTCCGACCTTGGGGCAACGAGGACCACGGCTGTAAGGGATGGGGACGGGTGGAGGATCAACGGCACCAAGATGTGGATAACAAACGGTTCCGTTTGTGATTTCTGTACTGTACTTGCCACAACGGATCCTTCAAAGGGATTAAAGGGCCTCAACTTCTTTCTTGTCGAAAAAGGAACGCCCGGTTTTTCCAATGGTCAGGTCCTCCACAAGCTTGGATGCAGGGGTACGGTAACCGGTGAGCTTGTATTCGATAACGTGTGGGTCCCTTATGAAAATTTTCTTGGTGAGGAGCTTGGGAAGGGTGTCTTTTATGTGAGCGATATCCTTGATGAGGTGCGGTTGATGACAGGGGCAATGGCCCTTGGTATAGCAAAGGGTGCCTATAATGAGGGCATCGAGTTTGCGAGAAAGAGGATAGCATTCGGCCAGCCGATCGGCAAATTCCAGTTGATCCGTGAAAAGTTCGCAGATATGGATACGCAGATGAATGCGGCGCGGCTCATGGTATATTATGGCGCATGGCTTCTTGAGAACGGCATGGATGTAAGGGTTCTGGCCGCTGAGGCAAAGATGTATGCAACAGAGGTATGTGCAAAGGTCGTTGACGAGGTAACGAGGATCTACGGGGCAAATGCCTTTGCCTATGAGTATACACCCCAGAGGTACTTCAGGGACGCCAGATTTCTCCTCTATGGCGGAGGCACCCAGGAGGTACTGAAAGATTTTATTGGCAGAACGATCCTCGGAAAGTTATAATAATCCACCCGCAGCATTAACCTGATAGCAATAAGGAGGTAGAACGTGAATATCCTGATCTTTATCAAACAGGTGGCCGATACAGAGGCACGTATCATCATTAAGAACGACAAGAAATCCCTGGAGATAGAAAACAAGTACAACATGAACTTTTTTGATGAATTCGCCGTTGAGGAGGCGGTAAGGATCAAAGAAAAACAAAAGGATGTCCAGATCACAGTGTGCACCATCGGCACCCAAAAGGCAGTTGAGGCGCTGAGGACTGCTATAGCGATGGGCGCTGACCGGGCCTTTTTGCTGGACAACAGCAAGGTGGCGATTGATGACCCGTTGGTTATCGCAAGGATACTTGCCGCATTCTCCGTGAAAGAAGGGTTTGATATGATCCTTTGCGGAAGGCAGGCCATCGATGACGAGAGCGCGAATGTGGGCGCCATGGTATCGGAGTTTTTGGGGATACCCCATGTAAGCGCTGTTCTCAAGATGGAACTCCTTGATGGGAATACCGTGAAGGTTGAAAATGAGATAGAGGGTGGGCGCGGGATCTCCGAGGTTACACTGCCTGCCTTATTCACAACGCAAAAAGGGTTGAACGAACCAAGGGTCCCGTTGATCACCGGCGTCATGAAGGCCATGAAGGCCGCTATCCCTGTTGTCGATCCGTTATCGCTTGATATCCCGGAGGAGACTATTGCAACGGGCGCCTCAAAGGTGACGATCCTTTCTTACGAATCACCACAGGAAAGACCACCGGTGAAGATTATTGATGGTGAAACCCCTGAAGAGAAGGTAAAAAACCTGATAAAGGCATTAAAAGAAGACGCAAAGGTCCTATAGGAAGGAGGAGACGATGCCGAAGGATGTTTTTGTATTCGTTGAATTGAAAGAAGGAACGGTCAGGAAGGTGTCCCTTGAATTGCTGTCAAAAGGAAAGGAGATCGCCGGACACTTTTCTTCCACCCTTTATGCGGTCCTTATCGGACATAATGTGAAAGAGGTTGCCGCGACAGTACAGCCCTTCTCGGACAAGGTCATTGTCATAGACAACGCAGATTTGGCAGATTACCGGTGGGATACCTATGCGGGTGTTTTTGAGGGTCTTCTCAAAAAATATAACCCTTTTGCCGTACTTGGCGGCTCCACGGTAACCGGCAAGGACCTTTTCCCCAGGCTTGCCGCGCGGTTTAACGGGGCAATGATCTCGGATGCCGTCGGCATAGTCTTCCACGACACCGGCATAAAGGTCAAAAAGCCGCTCTTCGGGGGAAAGGTCATATCATGGATCACCTGCAGCGAGGATTCGGTGATC
>JAQTNJ010000342.1 GCA_028713955.1 Syntrophorhabdaceae bacterium | reverse complement strand
AACTTCGGTGACTTGACGGGCGGTGTGTACAAGACCCGGGAACGTATTCACCCTATCGTGGCTGATACAGGGTTACTAACGATTCCGGCTTCATGCAGGCGAGTTGCAGCCTGCAATCTGAACTGGGGTCGGCTTTAGGGATTGGCTCCGCCTCGCGGCATCGCGACCTTTTGTACCGACCATTGTAGCACGTGTGTAGCCCCAGACGTAAGGGCCGTACTGACTTGACGTCATCCCCACCTTCCTCCGCTTTATCAGCGGCGGTCTCCTTAGAGTGCGCACTGTCCGAAGACAGTGTTGGCAACTAAGGATAGGGGTTGCGCTCGTTGCGGGACTTAACCCAACATCTCACGACACGAGCTGACGACAGCCATGCAACACCTGTGTACCGACCTCTTGCGAGGGGGCCCTACTTTCATAGGGCTTTCCAGTACATGTCAAGTCTGGGTAAGGTTCCACGCGTATCGTCGTATTGAACCACATGCTCCACCGTTTGTGCGGGTCCCCGTCAATTCCTTTGAGTTTCAGCCTTGCGACCGTACTCCCCAGGCGGGACACTTAATGCGTGAGCTTTGGCACCGAAGGGTTTAACCCCCCCAACACCTAGTGTCCATCGTTTACGGCCAGGACTACCGGGGTATCTAATCCCGTTTGCTCCCCTGGCTTTCGTCCCTCAGCGTCAGTAGTGATCCAGTAAAGCGCCTTCGCGACTGGTGTTCCTCCCGATCTCTGCAGATTTCACCCTTACACCGGGAATTCCCTTTACCCCTATCACACTCGAGCCTGAAAGTTTTGAATGCAGTTCCACAGTTAAGCTGTGGGATTTCACATCCAACTTTTCAGGCCGCCTACGGACCCTTTACGCCCAATAAATCCGAACAACGCTTGCCACCTCTGTATTACCGCGGCTGCTGGCACAGAGTTAGCCGTGGCTTCCTCTGCAGGTACTGTCAAAGCTCTCAGTTATTCACCAAAAGCTTGTTCTCCCCTGCTGACAGGAGTTTACAACCCGAAGGCCTTCATCCTCCACGCGGCGTCGCGTCGTCAGGGTTTCCCCCATTGCGAAAGATTCTCGACTGCAGCCACCCGTAGGTGTCTGGACAGTGTCTCAGTTCCAGTGTGGCTGACCATCCTCTCAGACCAGCTACCCGTCTTAGCCTTGGTGAGCCATTACCTCACCAACTAGCTGATAGGCCGCGGGCCCATCCAAGGGTGATAGGTCCTTACGGATCCCCATCTTTCCCCTGCACTTCGAAAAGTGCAGGACGTATCCGGTATTAGCCCGTCTTTCGACAGGTTATCCCGAACCCTAGGGCAGGTAACCCACGTGTTACTCACCCTTTCGCCACTAAACTTCCGAAAAAGCTAGAAGTTCCGTTCGACTTGCATGCCTAATCCACGCCGCCAGCGTTCGTTCTGAGCCAGGATCAAACTCTCCGAAAAGAGTATTTGATCCGTGTCCTGTCTTCCGACAGGACAGTTGCAAAACTTACATTCCGGCTCCGCACACAAAAATGAGAAAGAACAACCCTTCGAGACAAAAATTCCCTTGAAGAGAAAGCGTCAAGAAAGGAACTGGGAAAATTTTAAAGAAGTAATTCAGGAAATACTCGACTGCCCCATTCCTTTGAGGTGCCGTGCATTATAGGTACAACCGAAATCGTGTCAAGTGTTTATAAAAAATATTTTGGCTTATTTCAGAACCCGGAGAAGCCTACCCGAAAGAGACCGATTTAGCAAGTCTGCGCACCATATTTTTAAAAAAAAATTACGTCTTCCGGAAGGTTTTCCCAAGAAAGCCACGTGTGTCTTTTTGGCCCAACGCTTTATCGTAAAAATCTTCCATAGAGACCTTTCGAACAGGCCGGTATAAATAGAAAGCTTCATACATGTATCCAAAGATCCCGCGGTCCACCGAAAAGATTTTTTGATAAAAATAATCCTGATCCTGTTCTGATCGCAAAGGTTTTTCGAAAAGAAAGAGTTTTTTATTCAACTCGCCAAAGTACAGCCTTGTCTTTTCCACGGCCTTTTCTGGCGGCAGCTGATCGCAAGCGGCCAGTTCCTTGGCGGAGTAATAATAGGGGGCAAAACTTTCGGTACATGGATTCCAAAATTTCACATGCGGGAGATAAGGCAAAAGCCCAACGGCCGTGCGCTGGGGCGCCACAACGGAATATCCTTAACTAAAAATATGCTTTTTTTCATCCAGCTGTTCGATGGCTAAAGCCATTCGTTTTGCGCCGGAAAAATCGAGGTGATATTCCAATTCATAAACAAAATAAACGTTCCGGAGCCCTAATAGAAAACAGATCGCCATGAGGATTAGTGCGCCGCTTCTTGCGCGCTGAGCCCAAAAAATCAAAGCCTCTTTCTTCTTTTTTAAAAAAGGCCCCAATTCTTGCGGATAGTCCTGCGCGATCCAAAGAACAAAGACAATGCTTATAAGAATGAACCCGTGATGCCGGTAATCACCCGCCTGTACAAACAAGAATGCACCGAAGAGGCTGGTTAAAGAGATCGCCAATATTAAAAAACAAAGCGGTCTCCCGAGGAAAGAAACGAAGACCAGCCCTAAAATTAAATAAGCGATAGCGGCCGCCAACATGGTAAGCGCTATGGAATGCGCGGTGATATTAAAAAATGGGAAAAACGCATTAATAAGCGAAACCGCAGCGGTCCGCATATCGAATATTTGCCGCATACCATATTCCGCGTGATCGAATGGCAACGAGTGCGCTATCCAAAAGGCCACGGC
>JAQTNJ010000341.1 GCA_028713955.1 Syntrophorhabdaceae bacterium | reverse complement strand
TGTCTCCGTCACATCATTGTTCAGATCAACATCTGCGCGAAAAGAGGCTTCGCCCTCGTCCTGGAATGTGACCGATCTGCTGAAATAACGGTGTTCTCCCTTCTTGAGCAAAGGGACATCGAACTCCGTATGCCCCTGCCCCTCTACCCAGATGCTCATTTTTGAGGGCGGGGATGTCCTTTCCCCGACATTCTCAACAAAAGCCATAATGCCGGCAGGCGATCCTACGGATACCTTGCGGGGATTATGGATGCATGCGACGAGATCGGGCAGGCTTCCCCCGCGGACACTGACATGGACCGTTCTCTGATCGGGCAGCATGTGATCGCCGGATCCCGGTGTCCAGAATGTCCCTACTATCACGGAAACGCAAACATCACCGCCGGCAGGGAACTTTTCCGTGTGGGTAATATAGGTATGGTCGCCGAAATTGAGGGGCGGGACCGCGTATTCGACCTTCTTTGCCTGTCCATAGGTAGTAAGACCGCAGAACCCCATGACGATAAACGCCTTCATCGGCTCGCTCTTTGCATTGCCTCCGTTGTCGATGCGGGCACGTATGACCACTTCCTGACCTGCATCGAGCGTCTGGGGTGTTACGGTGAGCTGACCGACCGTGAGGTCGGCTTTGGCGTTAACAATAGTGAATGGCGGGCTCTCGGCAGCGACCTTCTTATCCACCGTCTCGACCTTCACCTTAAGATCCGAACCCCATATATCCACGGGGATCTTCCATTTATAACCATTCACACAGACCGACGGGGTGATCTGCAGGACCTCTGCACCGTCCTTGATGAGGCCTATCCGGAAACACCCGCTCGGGATGTTCCCCTTTTTCGACCATTCTATCATCACATCGTTCCCCTGGGTGAAGTGATCGCCGCTTTTGGGCTTCATCAACGAAAGGGTGCCGTATTTCACCGCGTCGGGAACGGAAACCTTCTTTGCAGCGGGTATATCAGGTACTGATTTCACGGGAGTACTGTCGGTTCTCGGCTTGATGGTTTGCCTCGTCTGCCTCGTCGTGTCAGTCTTTGTCTCGGCACAGAAAACAGGGGAACTTATTGAGGCAAGAAACAATGCAACAAACAACAACCGCCTGATGCGTGATCTCATGACAACCTCCTTTTTTTGTATAGGTTCCACTTTGCCTTGCCCTTTTTCATGTTGCACCGGCAGTTTATCTTAAGCAGGCAGCTATGCCTTCCCTATATCCTTCCCCATCGTCTTCCAGAACATCTCTTCCATCTCGGGGGTGAGGTGCGGGGTCCCCTCTTCCTCCATCGCCTTTATCCGCATGTCATATATGCTTTCAAGCTGCGGCAGGAGCATGGTAACCTCAGGAGAGTTCTCCACCCTCTTACTGATCAGGCTGCGCTGCTTAAGGCCCCTGTCAAAATCCTCTTTATTAACAGGTATGCCATAAAGCATATTCAATATCTCCATAAGCCTCACCTTCCCCATGTAATCCTCTTCCAGTACAACGTACTGCGGCAGGGAGACGATGAATACGGTCGTCTCAATCCCGGACTCTGCCGCCTTTTTCGTGATCAGGTTCGCGATGGACGAAGGACCGTTATACGTGATGGGCAGCACCCCGGCCCTCCTCACGTCTTCAAGCGCCTTTTCTCCCATTCCATATCCGCTGACGAGTAAAGGTCTGGTGTGGGGTACCGTATCATACATGCTTCCCAGGAGGATATATTTCCTCGCCTTGAACGTTTTGAGGAGTTTCAGGACAGAACTGACATAGAGCTCTGCATGGGCATGAGGCTCCAGGAGGCGGATCAGGAGAAGATCGCTCTGCCCTTCCCTTCTCGCATAGCGGATTGCGGTATTGGGGATGGAGAGGTCGCGGATGCCCTCTTCGAGGTGGATAGTAGGCCGGTACCGTGTGAAATCGTAGAAGTGACCCGGTGTGGACAACCTTCCCAGTTCTACGGCCCCGAATTGCGCCTCCAATTCGTCCAGGACCAGGCTGCCGACGTTGTTGACGTCTATCCAGGGGTGGAGAGTGACCAGGACAAAGGATTCACTGCACTCCGGAACCGGGTCGCGTAATTGAAAGGCACCTATTCTCACGAACACTCCCTCCTCTTTGATTGCATACTTTACTTAGGATTATACCAGATTTCTATCCATTGCTGGTAGCTTTTCCCGCTGCCCGTCCCTTCTGTTCGCCATCCAGTAAAAAGTGATACGACTAACGACTTGCCGATGTTCCACTATAGACTGTTTTTCCTCTTGACAACTCGCCGTAGTGGCAGGAGAATGAACAGCATAAGGATAAAGGGATGTGTGAATTCTGTCTGAAACACGGTGAAGGGGAAAAATGGTACCTGCAGGCAAAGAACTATTCTGATGACCTGTTGAGCGATATCCGCCGTCGCAGATTCATCGAAGACTTTATCTCACACCCCGAATCAACCGCGCGGAGCGTCCGGAGGATCGATCGTCTCGCCAGAGTGCCGGGGCTCATAAGAAGCCTGATAAGCCGCATTATCACCCGGAAGATGAAAAGGATCCACTTCGGGCAGGTAGTACCCATCGAAGAGATCGAACAGATCTTTGGCTTTGTCAATTCCATCGTACGTATAGCCTGCTTCTGCAGGCACACTACCCTTGGTGAAGAAAAACGCTATTGCTACGGGGTCAGCATGGCGCCTGACGGTGGAAGGCTTGCCGAGATCATCAATGGTCTCGACAATAGTTTTATCTCCGGACCGGATAGCGTCGGTCTCGAAACGCTTAATAAGGACGAGGC
>JAQTNJ010000340.1 GCA_028713955.1 Syntrophorhabdaceae bacterium | reverse complement strand
GAGGGCATTGACCGTGATCGACTCAAGCGGATCTTGAGCGAGAGGTGACTGCTTGACGATCCCAATGCAGTTTACAACGACATCGGGGCGAGTATCGGCAAGGGCTCGCTCTGCCGTTCTGATGTCTATCGCATCAACACGCTCTCGCCCAATCCCAATTGTCTCGATGCTTTGTGAGGCTACTTGGCATAACTTATGGCCAAGCATCCCGGACGAGCCAAGAACGAGGAGCATCAGCCCTTCTTTTCCAGCTTCTCTAGCCGCTTGAGGACTGAGCCAGCCTTCTTCGTATCGAGCTTAGTTGTCTTTGGCATCACTCCCCTCCTGCTTCGATAGCAATCTCCATCGGTGTTTTTCTAAACGTGCGCGGATACCTGTCTTCTGGCAACGCCCACTTGTAACCAAGAACTCCTTCAATCTCGGGAGGACATGGCCCGATGAAATCGATGAAGCCAACTATCGATCGTTTCCAGATCCGAATTGTCCTATTAGATTGCATTGTTGCGCAGAAACCGATTTCGTTGAGTTTATTGACAAGCCTCGTAATGTGCCTATCGGCAAATCCCTGAGTACATAGCGAGATGTGAAGCCCCCCTCTCCCGCGGTAAAGGTGCCCATCTCCAAGATACCACTGGCGGCAGATTAGCGGCGTCAAGGTGAGATCCGCTGGAGCAATCTTCTTCTCGTTCGGATACCACCGACGCCTGAGCGGCAGTAACTCTAAGTACGATCTTGTCTGGATCGAGTATGCTGGATGGCCCTTACTGTCGGGGTAGCGCGGGAAGAAAGACCTATCACCTGAGCGCTCGTAGATTCCACCGGACAGTTCTAGCCCATAACCAGACAGAATCTCCATCACGAAATGAGAGTATGGATAGTGCATCGAGGTATGGCTAAAACTTGCCGACCGTCCCGAGTGTGAAAACAGGCTCCCGTCACCCAACAACTCGCCGTCTATAAACTCAACAGCCTCACTAGATAGCTCTACGCTGTTGGACTTCCACGGATCTCTGAACGCGGTCCCTTGTTTGCGTAACCAGTAGTGCAACGTCCCATAACTACGGCCTGTTAGTTTTGTAAGTCGCTCTACAGTCATGCCCCCTTCGTAGAGTTCACGCAGACACCCACTGTTCTGCAAGTTATAACAAGCCCCGAGATTAGCCATAGTACATTTCTGCCTTTTGCTTCTGCCCGTTCTCAATACATCGAGTAGCGATCTCGTTCAGTCGAGCGAAGTCCGCCGTCGCCTCAACCCCCAGCGTGTTGAGGATTTGGACGAGTTGATCGCGGAGGATGCCAAGCTGCTCCTCTGTCCCGCACAGTGGGTGCATCGCCTCGGAGATAACCTTCCCCGTCTCTCTATCTACTGCCATGCCCTCCGCGTACGTCAACAGGTCGCCCGGATAGGCGAACGGAGCAAAGAGAGTGTTCTCCAAGTCATCACGTGAGAAGAATCTCGACACGACCTGATCTGGAATCGGGACCGATACACCTTGCGAATCCGAGCGGAAACCACGCCGAGCACCGTTGATCCACACGACAGTACCGCCAACGATAACCGCGTCCATGCTCACCTCCTACGGGGTGAACGTACCAGCCGCTGTAATCAGATTGCCTGCTGCATTCACAACGAATCCGCCAGCCGATACTGTCAGAGATGTAGGATCACTATCCATTCGCGCCTCCCCCGAATAGGCCACCAGACAACATGCTGTTACGGAGCCGATATTTGACCAGGCAGTCGTCTGCTGCCGTAGTACCGCTCTGTTGTTGACGTAGATGAGTTTGGCGATTGTCTTGCTGTCTGCGTCAATCGCTTTCGCCGCCAGGGACAGATAGGCCCCATACGTTACTTGCACCAAGGCATCCATATCCTTCCCTGCTTTGAGAGTCCCTTTGTTTGTTGCCGTGGAATACCCGATCCAAGCTCGTACAGGGCCGCTGAATGTCAGTGCACGTTGGCTAGTTCCAGTTGGATTTAGCGTCACCGTGTAATCGCTATCTGTAGGATCTATCCTCAGCATCCCGCCAGACGATATGAGTCCAGTGAAGATGATTGCCGTTGTCTCCTCGATGTGCCCAGTTAGCACGAGGTTTACGTCGGCCTCTAGAATTAGGCCCCTTAGTGCCAACGACGCGGCATACAGCGACGCAAAATCCTGCCCTGACCCGATGGTGTATGTAGTCTCGGTATCAACGACTTCATATCCCTTATAGGTTCTATTCTCCCAGCTTGTCCCTGTCGGTGCAAGTAGTACGCCATCGGTCCCCGCGATCGCCCGGAACGCCGGCGCGCCAGCCGTGGCGAATAGGGCGTGAGTCGTGGTCGTTGAGGCTGAGATTGTCGCCGGAGATGCCCCTGCTCCGCCCCCCACCACAACGGCATTCGCAGTTAGGGCCGCGCTCGAACCAAGAGTTGCCGCCGCGCTGTAATAGGGTACGCCGCCAGAAGTACCCGCTCCCAGCGACACGCCGCCGTCTTTGATGAGTTTGCCAGTTGCTCCGTCAAAGAGGGCGACTTTGCCATCGACGGCTCCGGCTGGCCCTACAACATCCCCCGCAACGCCGCCGCCCGACCCGCCGACCATAACCCACTTAGACAGCGCCCTATCATAGAGCAGCATGGCATACTGGTCAGTCGCATCAAGGCTAACGTCAGCCCCGCCACACTCGATGTTTCCCGTACCGTGTTTGATGACAATAGTCCGCGCCGTGTTCTCAGCGCGGATGCAGATCATCATCCCATCTTCTCCGCCGTAGATCGTAGCAAGATCGTCTGATGCTCCAGCGGCTTCCGTGTCCA
>JAQTNJ010000339.1 GCA_028713955.1 Syntrophorhabdaceae bacterium | reverse complement strand
GATATTTTAATCCAGCTTTTACAGGGTGCGGATTTTGCCGCCTTAGCCAAGGTAAATTCTAAATCATCCAGCGCTAAAGACGGAGGAGACTTGGGATTTATTAAGCCAGGGATAAAATCTCCGCAGTTTGATTCTGTGGCTTTTTCTGATTCGCTGGATACGGGCAGAATAAGCAGTATATTTAAGACTCCCGATGGATACAGTATTATTAAATTAGAAGCTAAACGTGGAGGCAAACAAAAACCTTTATCTGAAATGTGGGATGAAATCAAGAGAGGTCTTGTCTTTATGAAGCAGCAGCAGGCTATCGAAGAGGTAATCGGGAAGCTTTCCCGTGACGCCAAAATAGATATTTATGAAGGAGAGATAAAATAATGGCCATAGAAAAGCAGAAGCTTATTTTAATAAGCGGCGTAGTCCTGGGGGTAGTGGCAATCCTGATGACCAAAATGTATCTGGATCAGCAGAAGCAGGAGGCCCAGGCCCAGGCAAAAAAGACGCTTGCTAAAATACAAGCTAACCAGTCTGTGGTTTTAGTGGCTAAGCAGGATATCGCCAGCGGTCCAGTCATTGAGGCCAATATGCTTGAGAGTTCAATTGTGCCTAATCAGTTTATTCAACCCCAGGCAGCTACCTCTATCGAGAGGGTTTTAGGGATGATTACCCTTGCTCCGATTTCCAAGAGTGAACAGATAAGTCTTTCCAAGCTTTCTAAGGCTCGCCGGGAAAGCGGAGGAAGCAGTTTGGCAAGCAATACTCCGGCGGGTAAAAGAGCGATTTCTATCGCCGTGGATAACATGGCTTCTTTGTCCGGGATGGTCAGGCCCGGAGATTATGTCGATGTAATTGCTACATTGCAAGTTCCTGTTCAGGGGGCTGACGGGCAAATATCCAGCCAGGTCGCGGTAGTCCCGTTATTTCAGAATGTTTTAGTTTTGGCTGTAGGTCAGAATACCGGTTTTACGGCAGGTGCAACCAGCCGCTATTCGGAAAAAGAAGCTCCTTCCTCCGGTGGCGGGGGCTTGATTACTTTAGCCCTGGCGTCTCAAGAGGCCAATCTTATCGCTTTTGTCCAGGAACAGGGGAAGATGCGTCTGACTTTGCGTTCTCCTGCGGACGCCAGCGTCGAACCGGTGGTTCCAGCCAGCTGGGAAACCTTGTTTCAATATATTATGCCTCAACAAAAAAGTGCCGAAGTTAAAGAAGCACCGGCGGCACCCGTAGTTGATACTACTGAGTACGTAGAAGTTTTCCGCGGGTTAAATAAAGAGAAAGTCTCTCTTATTAAATAAAGAGGAAAGTTCTGCTGTATTAGGAATTTATATTTTTTGATTTTAGTTTGTCCTGTAGAGAAAAATCTCGCGTTAGTATAGGTTTTGCGTGAGATAAAAGGAGGAAAATGAGAAAGTTATTTCTTGGCCTATTATTTATTGCTACTTTTATAACCTTCCTGCCTTTTAATGGCTATTCTGCGGATGATGTTGAGGAAGAGTTAAGGCTTTACATAGGACAAACCAAAATTATTTCAGTCAGTTCCCCGAAAAGGGTTGCCGTAGGTAACCCGGCGATTGCTGATGTTGCTAATATCGGTAAAAGTGATCTTACAGTTGTTCCTAAGGCAGTAGGGGCTACTACTTTAATTATCTGGGATAATTTTGGAGAACAGTCTTATCGCTTAAAGGTATTTGCAGAAGACACCTCAGAGCTTAAACACCGTATAGACAATATGCTAAAGAAACTTAATTTACCGGATGTCTACACAAGTGCTGAAGATGAAGAGGGTAAGGTTGCACTTTTGGGCAAGGTAAAACGTGCCGCAGACAGGGAACGTATTGCTACTGCCCTGGGAGCGCTTAAAGATAAGATCATTGATTTAATCGTGGTTAAAGAAGAAGAAACGGTAATAGAAATTGATGTTCAGGTAATTGAAATTAATCGGGGATCCCAGGATACCCTTGGTTTTACCTGGCCGAGTTCTTTGAGTTTAACTGAAGTCGGTTCTCCCGGTATTTCCGCTGCCGGGACAACCTGGGGTAAACTATTTCATGTTGTTAATGAAACCAGGGCCGCGTTTACTTTAAAACTGGATGCCTTGATCAAAGATGGCAAGGCGCGTATCCTTTCAAGGCCGAGGGTTTCTTGCCAGAGCGGTAAAGAAGCCAAACTTGTTGTCGGAGGGGAAGTTCCGGTGTTAAGCGGATCAGTTACCCCTGGTACCAGCGGTTCAAGTTCCGTAGGCGCAACTACCGGAGGTTCTGTAGAATACAAAGAATACGGGATTATTTTAAATGTCAGGCCGTCAATTGAAGACTCCGGCCGTATCCATCTTAACCTTGATGTTACTGTTAGTGAGGTTGGGGATGTGGTGAGCACGACCTACGCACTTGCCTATAAAATGACTAAGCGTACAGCCACGACTGAGCTTTTCCTCGACGATGGGCAGACAATGGCCCTGGGAGGGTTAATCAAGAAAAAGTCTGAAGAAGAATTAAATAGAGTCCCCTGGCTTTCGGATGTGCCGGTATTGGGGTTATTTTTTAGACAGAGGACTATTTCTCAGGGATGGAGTTCAGATCTTTCCAAGGCTGATGATACGGAGTTATTTATTACTTTGACCCCGCGCGTAGTTGATCAAAAGACGCCGGAGAAAGAATTAAAACCATCAATTTCCGGAACACCTGTTCTTAGTGACGATGATATAAAGGATCCCGTTGTAAGGTATGCTAAGATTATCCAAAGGAAAATTCTTGAGAACCTGACTTATCCTGTGGCTGCTAAAGAAGCAGGTTTTCAGGGTACGTTAAAATTAAGC
>JAQTNJ010000338.1 GCA_028713955.1 Syntrophorhabdaceae bacterium | reverse complement strand
ACCCAGGCAGATATCAGGCGTGTCCTTGAGAAATATATTATCGGTAAGGAAAAGAGCGTTGTTGTTTTGAAGCCTAAGGAGACCGCGAACCCCCATACGTTTCAGTTGAAGAATGGGCTTAAGCTTGTCGTCAATAAAAATCAGGCATCCCCGAGTTTTTCATTCAAGATCGGGTTTACAGGCGGCCTGAAAGAAGAACCGCACAACAAAAACGGGACATTCAACCTCCTCTCGAAGATGCTCCTGAGAGGCACAAAAAATAAGGATGCGACAACAATAGCGAGAGAGATCGATCTCCTTGCGGGCGAGCTCTCACCTTTTAACGGGAGAAACATCTTTGGGCTTTCGGGAAAGTTTCTGATCAAAGACCTGAAGGCTGTTCTTAACCTTCTGCATGAACTCCTCACTGCGACAATTATGAAAGAAGAGGAGCTCGGAAAGATCAAGACAGAAGTGCTGTCAGAGATCCGTCAGAGGGATGATGACCCTATCGGTTTTACGTTCAGGCGTTTTAACGAAGTGCTGTACGAAGGACATCCATACAGCAAAGACCCCATCGGGAAGGAGCGTGACGTAGAGGGTACAGGGATCGATGATCTGGAGAGATTGTATAAAGAGTACGTAAGCCCCTCCAATGCGGTCCTGGCCATATCCGGCGATATTAATGAAAAGGAGCTGACGACACTTGCAAGGGAACTCTTTTCCGGCTGGAAGGGAGAAACGCATATGTTGCGCAAGGAACCTGCAAGGGTATCACAAAAGAATGTAACCATCGAAAAGGATATTCTGCAGACACACCTCATCTTTGGTTTTCCTGGTCCCGGGCTTCTCGATAAAGACAGGTATGCAGCGGAGGTGATGGATGCCATACTGTCCGGAATGGGCGGAAGGATACACAAGGTATTGCGTGAAGATAACCCATACGCATACGCATTGACCTTTTTCAACCAGATGGCATATGAAACGGGTGGCATGGGCATTTATATCGGAACAGACAGAAAGCTGGCCGGAGAGGTTGAAAGGATAGTAAGAGTGGAGATAGACAGGATCCTCAGGGATGGATTTACCCAAAAAGAGGTTGAGAACGGGAAGAATTACCTTATCGGAAATCATTACATCAGGATGCAGTCAAATGGCGCTATCACAACAGCCATGTGTTTTGACACGATGTACGGACTGAAACCGAATTATTTCAAGGTATGGCCGGGGTCCATTGAAAAGGTCACGAAGGAAGACGTAGACAGGATAGCGAGAAAGTACCTCACCTTCGAAAGGATGGTGCAGGTAATGATAGGAAAACCATCAAACCCGTAGATAGTAGATAGTATATAGTATATCGTGAACTGCAAAAGAATCCTTGCGATATACGATATACGAACTACGATGTACGATTAAAGAATTCCCGCACTGAAGCGACGATATAATCTTTTTCCGCCTTCTTCAATTCCGGATAGACAGGGAGCGCCAGGCTGGTCAGAGATGCCTCCTCCGCTACAGGGAAGTCGCCTTTTTTATATCCGAAGGATGCAAAGCAGGGCTGGAGATGCAGGGGCAGGGGGTAGTATACCCCGGTCACAATGCCTTTCTGTTTCAGAAATTCCTGCAGCTTATCCCTCTCCTGCACCCGTATGACATACTGGTGCGCTATGTATGAGAGATCATCCTTGATATGGGGAGACATAACAGGAAGGTCTTTCAGTTTTTTGTTGTAGAACCGGGCATTCTCCATTCTCTTTCTGTTCCAGGTTTCAAGATAGGGGAATTTTACAACGAGGGCGCAGGCCTTGATCTCGTCGAGCCTGCTGTTGATGCCTACCATTTCGTGGTGATATGGAACGCTGCCCATTCCGTGAACCCTCAGTTTTTTTACCTTTTCTCCAAGGTCTCTCCTCTTTGAAAGAACCATTCCACCTTCACCGATGCCGCCGAGATTTTTCGTAGGATAGAAGCTTAATGCCGCAATATCGCCGAAACTTCCCGACATCCCGCGATCGTTCCGGGAACCAAGGGATTGGGCTATGTCTTCGATGACAGGTATACCGTACTTCTTACTTATTGCCGATATCCTGTCCATGTCACAGAGCTTTCCGAATAAATGAACGATTATGATGGCCTTTGTCCTCGGAGTGATCGCCTTTTCGATCAACCCGGGGTCAATGTTCATGCTCTCCCTTTCTATGTCAGCGAAAACAGGTTTTGCTCCCATGAGAACGACCGAACTTGCCGTTGCGAAGAATGTATAGGGGGTTGTGATGACCTCGTCACCTTCTTTGATGTCAAGGGCCATGAGGGAGAGGATCAGCGCATCGGTACCGTTTGCGCAGGATATTGCCGAGGGTACGCCTGCATACTGTGCAATGGTATCTTCAAGCCGGCTGCAATATTGCCCGAGAATAAGTTTTTGTTCAGAGAGAATCTCCCTGATGTTTTTCAACACATCCTTTTGTACCAGTTTGAACTGGGCCTTCAGGTTGATAGGGGGTATGTTCATATGCTCGCTGTCTCCTCTTTGCACCAAATATCAAATATCCTATTTGAACATTTGAATTTGTTTAGAATTTAGATATTCGAATTTAGGATTTCAAAGGCTATTTTAGCATATTTCCGGATTTGTTCTCAACAACACATTGAATTTTTGTGGTGAAACGCAGTAGATTGATGACTATGGAAAAGTTCACAGGCCTTAAGGGGAAGGCCTTTCTGTTTCTTATGTTTTTCTGGTTTCTCTGGTTCATGAATTTTTCCTGCAGGACGATCTTTGCTCCTATCATGCCTCTCATTGAAGATGAGTTTGCTATCAGCCATGCCAGGGCAG
>JAQTNJ010000337.1 GCA_028713955.1 Syntrophorhabdaceae bacterium | reverse complement strand
AAGGGGGTTCTGCAGTTGGGGTTGTTTTTACGGTGGTCTTGATGACGGGTTTTCAAGGGTACTCAAGAAACCGGTCATGAAAAAGATCAACCCCAAATGGATATATCTTCCTTTCGCGGTTCTCCTCCTTGTAGCATTAGCCGCGGCAGCCTACCTTTCCCCCACCTATTGTAGCTGGCTATGTCCTTTCAAGGCGGTAACAGAGTTTGAGGCTGTTACCTCAACGAAGATCCTCATTCAAACCATCATCTTTGTCAGCCTTTTCATTGGTCTTGTGATCGTTTTACCTATCCTGACAAAGAAGAGGACGCAGTGCGCGTTTTTATGCCCTTTCGGCGCCATGCAGTCGCTGACAAATAAAATAAACGTCTTTGACGTGCGGATCGACAAAGAGAAGTGCGTGAAGTGTAAACGGTGCATCCAGGTTTGTCCTACCCTGTCTATGAACGAAGAGAGCCTCGAACATGGCAGAACCCGCATTACCTGCATGAAGTGCGGCAAATGCATCGACAATTGTCCGAAAGGCGCTATCAGCTACCATATAAAAGGGACCGATATCCCTGGAAAGAGGAACACCTATCGTCTTCTTTTTCTTTTTGCTGCCTTCCTGTTTCTCGCGATATTTTCCTCCCATATTATTCAGGATGGGATTATAAGGATCCTGAAGCTTGTTACAACAGGGAGCATGATCTCATGAGGTGTGTTTGATGCCGAAGATACGATCGATCGTCGGGTATATGTGGGCTGTCGCAGCAATCATTGTGGTCTTTGCGACATTCCTGGGAAGTGGTTTCTTCAGCCGCGCCCTTGTTGCTGCCACAGGGGTCAAGATTTCCCCGGTGTATTCGGGAGGAGAGGTTGTGAAATCTGTCGATCATGGTTCGTACAGGGCATTTATCCACCGTCCTGTCTTCGACGCCCTCATCGGTGAAAAGAGTGAAGGTTTTATTCAGTTGAACTGGGAACCCCTCGCGGGCTTGCCGCCTGTCATTGAGGAATCGGTGGATTATAACGGCGACGGCAAAGAAGATTTCTCAATTCGAATAGATACGAAGACAGGGAAATCCTCGCTCACCCGCGTCAATCCGCTGGTTATATCTATCGTGACAACGGCGAAGCTCGACAACGGATGGGTTGTCAGGGTACAATTGAAGAAGAAGGACTGATATGCAGATTCCCACGGGCTTGCCCGTGGCGCTATAAATACACGCCTTGCGGGAAAGACTGCATTCACCTGCTTATCTTAACGGCCGATTAAACTTATTAGCAAACATTATGGATACCCTGGGACCTTTTTCTGATAACATATAAAATGAACGGGATTAATGAAAAAGGGTGCAGATATTGAATAATACGAACACAGAATATAAAGGGGTAAAAGGATGGCTGCTGCTGCTCTGTGTATGCCTCACAATACTTGACCCTTTCAGCGCGTTTATGACGCTCATCGCCATCACCAACGCGACGAAGCCATATTTTGGCCAGCACCCCGGGATATTCCGGCTTATACTGATCGGCGGTATATGCAGCACCTGCCTGATAGTATTCAGCATCTACGCGGGTCTGTCCCTCTGGAGGATTGTCCCGAATGCAGTTACCACAGCGAAACGATACCTTATCAGCGCCTTCCTTTATTCTTTGTTTTCGATATTTCTCCCTGCCATGGTGGGTATTTCAGAAGGAAGCTTCCCGGATGTTGCGCAGACCTCCTCGATCAATAATTTCGTTGTCATGTTCTACCTGTCCCTCTGGTATCTCTACCTGATGAGGTCTAAAAGGGTGAAAGCGACATATATCAACCCCTCTGGTGTTTCAAAAAACTGAGGAGGTTCTGGATTGCCGTATCTGCCCGGATAGCCCCTTTCTTGATCTTGTCGCAGGCATCGATGAGTACGCCGTCTTCAACTGATGCCCGGACATATGCGATTCCCTGAAGAATGATGCTGAGGGGGTTTTTCAGCTCATGGGCGATCCTCGCGGAAAGTTGCCCGAGAAACGCAATATTTTCTGACCGGATGAGCATTACCTCTTGTTCCAGTTCCTTGATCCTCTGTTTCAGGTCAGATATTTCTTCGAGCAGTTCCTGATCTTTTCGGGGCCGATCTTTCAAATGACCTCCTGGTCACTTCAGTATCTACCTCACAGTATATTTTCTGCCGGAAAGTCTTACAAGATGTATAATAAATATACGGGTTAAACAGTTTTACAGTTGGTACAATAATACGGGGTAGGTCAGATTAACGGCACGACTCCTTTTTGACAGGGTAATATTGCTCGATCTTTTCGATGAGATTCTTCGATACGACCGGCTTGGTAATAAAATCCCTTCCACCGATCTCCCCTCCATATCCCGCAAGGTTATTATCGCTGATCATGGCCGTAACGAAAACAAAGGGGATATTTTTCGTTGATTCATCCTCAAGGAGGATCTCCGCAACACGCCCGCCGTCCATCTTCGGCATGACGATATCGAGGAATATGAGATCGGGTTTAAGCTGTTTCGCCAGCCTGATGCCTTCAATGCCGTCCGTGGCCGTGAAGACCTGGTATTCCCCTGTTCTTTCAAGGTTCAGTTTTACAAAGAAACAAAAGTCCTCTTCATCGTCAATAAGAAGGATCTTCTTTTTATCCATCAAGAGCGTTCTCCTTAAAAATACTGGTATGAGATAGAAAGCGGCCAGTCATAAATCCCGGGTTTTGCGTCTTCAGTCAGGAGAAATCGGTAGTTTAATTCGACGGTGATGGTGCCGCGATTATATGGCTGGTGTACAAAAGCGTTTCCAGAAGTTATCCAGATCTCGTTGGTGAATCCCTGGA
>JAQTNJ010000336.1 GCA_028713955.1 Syntrophorhabdaceae bacterium | reverse complement strand
GAAGAGCGTTACGCAAAACAGATACGGGGAATGTTCTCAAGCTACGTCACGGAGAAGGTCGTCAACGAGCTCATCAAAAACCCGGACCTTGCGAAACTCGGTGGTGAGAGAAGAGAGATTACCGTCCTGTTCTCTGATGTCCGGGGGTTCACGACATTCTCTGAAAAACACTCACCTGAACAGGTCGTTGCCATCCTCAACGAGTATCTCGGCGAGATGACGAACATTATCTTCCAGTGGGACGGGACGCTCGATAAATTTGTCGGTGACGAGATCGTTGCCTTCTGGGGAGCCCCTCTTCCCCAGGAAAAACACGCTGAACTTGCCATCAAGTGCGCCCTCCACATGGTGCAAAGGTTGACCGAACTCCAGGAGAAGTGGAGATCAGAAGGAAAGGTGCCTCTTGCAGCAGGATTCGGCCTCAACACAGGAGAGGTAATCGTCGGGAATATCGGCGCTGAAGGGAAAAAGATGGACTACACGGTCATCGGCGATAACGTGAATCTCGGCGCCCGCGTGGAGGGGCTCACGAGGAAATACGATGCCGATATCATCATTACCGAATCAACCCTGGACAAGATACGGAACCTTCTCATTGGAAGCGACCTGGGTCATCTAAAAGTGATAGGACTTGATATGGTGGCTGTAAAAGGGAAAGCAGAACCGGTATGCATCTATGGCATAAAATCAGTGCCCCCGGGTGAAAAATCAATAATCATCGAATGCACAGTAACAGAAGTAACGCAGATGACGGAAAAATAGAAGGGCTTATTGTCAGCAAACCCTTCTATTTTAGTTCATAGTTCATGTCTCGCAGCTTATAGCAGATTCTCTGTGCGATGGAAAAACATTCCAATAAGAAAACAAAAAAGCAAAGACAAGTCAGCACACAGCAGACAGATACTCCATATTCACGTCTTTATCTTATTGAAGATTGTGTCATGGGACTGCTTTTTCTCTCTGTCCTGCTTTTATTCAGCACACAGGTCAGCGTTAACTTCACCCTTCCAAAACTTGTTGCTTTGCGAATATGCACATTTTGTCTTGCCGGTCTCTGGATATACCGTATCAGTAAAAGAGAGGTTCAACCCATACCACGAGTCATTTTTTTTAGCGGGATCTGCCTCGGGGCGTGGTGGATATTCTCAACCTTCTTTGCGCTCCACGCATATACCGCAATGCATGGAGTCTATGGTCGGTACAATGGGCTCTTCACGCACGTGCTATGGCTCGTTCTGTTCTTTATTTTTGCGACACTACCCGCAAGTACGAAACGCATAGAGAGGATTCTCAACCTCTTTATCGGCTCATTAATCCCTGTTGCTCTTTATGCCATTGCACAATTCTACAATATAGACCCTATGCCATGGATATCGCTGAAGGGTAGGTCGGCATCAACTATTGGTCATCCTGTAATGCTCTCAGCTCTCATGGGGCTTGCCCTGCCTTTTGCGGTGACATTTCTGTTCCAGAAAAAAACTCTGATACAACGAATTTCTTATGGTCTTATATGTCTCATCTTTATTTTTACAGCATTGAGCACCTTAAGCAGGGGGCCTCTCATTGGTATTGTTATATCGTCCATATTTATCATAGCGATGAATGTGAAAGATAAGAAAGTCTTACAGAATAAGCGGGTAGTTTTTACAATCCTCTCATTTGTTATTTTGCTTTCCATCCTCTTTGTCGTCCACGGTGGGCCAAAGAATATGTTGAACCGCCTCAAATCGAGTGAGGAAATTGAGATTCGACTGATTTATTTCAAAACAGCTTTCAATATTATAAGAGACTATCCATTCGCGGGAGTAGGTTTTGAAAACTTCAGAATCATATATCCCCGATACAGGATGACAGAAGAAAATCGTATCACGCGCGATATTTTACCTACCATGGTGCACAACGGTTATTTACAGTCTGCCGCGACGAATGGCATATTGGGCATCATGCTCTACCTCTTCTTTCTTGGCGCGGTCATCCTTTCATTGATACGGACTTCCGTGACGGCACAAGATACCTATAGGTCTACACTCCTGTGGGCGTTCATTGCATCTATTGCCGGCTTTCTCATACAGGACATGTCGGGCTGGCTTGAGATCTCCCAGACCACCTTTTTCTGGATCATTCTCGGTCTTGCGGTTGCATTCTCATCGCACCATGCTCAACAAAAAATTGTATTAACGGGAAAGCGATTAGTAGCCACCTATGCGACCGTTACCGTTTGTTGCGCATTTCTATTGTATCTCTCCCTTGAGGCTATCAATAGAACCTGGGCAGATAGTATCGTATGGAAAACCAAGGTATATAATAAAAATATTACAAAAAAGGAAATCGAATTACCCCTTATTGATGCCCTTGAAACACTCAGGGGCGATTTTTACTACGAGGATCTTGCAGGTATGCTCTATGCAAATAAATATAACGAAACCAGTGATGAGAGGTTCTATAAAAAAGCACAAGACCTACTTGAAAAAGCACATGCGGATAATCCCTATGATGTATATGTCCTTACACATAGAATCGAGCTTGAAGCCCTTGCTATAAGGAAGGGCCATGTTAAAAAAACCTCTCCTTTTGTCGAAAAGGCTACAGAGAACGTCCTTGTCATGGATAAAAATAATCCCTCTGTGTACCGGGTGGTGGTTATGCTGAGGATGGCAGAGGGTAATAGTTATAGTGCATTAGAGATGCTGGAGAGAAGCAGAATCCTGGCTCCTGAATCGAGCAAGCATTTTCTGCTGGAAGGCGATGTATACCACGAGCTGAAAAGGTACGATAAAGCGCTCCATGCATACAGCCAGGCCATTACCTATGCCGAGAAGGAGCGCCTCGCGA
>JAQTNJ010000335.1 GCA_028713955.1 Syntrophorhabdaceae bacterium | reverse complement strand
GCACAGTGAAGCGAGATGCGTTCTACGTTCAATGTTCTATGTTCAACGTTGCGACAAAACAGACGAGATGGACCAAACAGACGGGATGAATGATCTTCCTGGCTGATCGCTGACGGCTGTAAGCTGAATAATTGGCGGAAGTGTATGGGAATCAAAACCTTCCGTACACCTGTAAGTAACGGATATTACACGTGTTTTTACAGGTGTTTTTCACTTCTGGAACGAATCTGCACGAGTGTGATCTAAACAAACACAAACAATGCGGTCAATCATCGTTCCTGAATAGCAAACAAAAACTTAAATTAAAAAGCCACCTGGACTCTTGGCGGGGTCGGTGGCTTTCGTCGTTTTTCCCCAACTCAAACAAGAAGGAGAAGGAGAACTATGGACATTATAGCACCCTATCAGAATAAATCAACCCCGATATCTAAGAACGTCACCCCCACAACAAAGAGAGGTTCTCAAGGCAAAGGCTTGCCGGCGTCAGCCGCGCAAGCGTCGCCTGCGCCTCTCGAATTTGCAGGCGAAATTACTAGACTTGAACGGAGGAAACTTCTCGCTAAACCGTGGATTGACAGGCGTTTATACATGAAGGTACAGAATAGAGTCACCGTCATGGACTATGGAGAAGGGTGTGTAGAGGCAACCTGGGGGAAATCAAACACGGAAAAAAGAAAATGCGCGGTAAGAGGGAGATCAAAGAACCGGGAGGTCAATATAGAGAGAAGCAAGAGACAGGCAATGGCAAGTGTACGACGTAAGTGTATGGCAGCAGGGTTAGATCATCTTCTTACCCTTACATATCGAGAGAACATCGTAGAGAAAGAGAGGGCATGGCATCAGTTCGAGCAATTCATCCGTCTTGTGCATACCTATTTCCCTGATTGGCTCTATGTCTGTACAAAGGAGAGGCAAGAAAGGGGCGCTATCCATTTCCATATGGGGGTTAAAGGATACCAGGACGTAACACTGCTTCGATCGTTATGGAGATGTGTTGCAGGGGATGGGAATATAGATGTCTCCTACGTAAAGACAAAGAAAGGCGTTCAATGGAAAAGACAGAAGCTTGCTTCCTATCTCGCTAAGTATATCAGCAAAGACCTTGAGAATGAATTGAATGAAAGACGATACCGGGCATCCCTGGGAATTGAGATACCGAAGCAGATCATCTATCTCCATCCAGCTATAAACCCCATGGAGTATGCCATGTACAAGATTGAATCCCTTGCCGGTAAGGTAGGCTATGTATGGAGTCCAGAAGAGAGTAAAGGCTTATATGGGTGGGCGTGTTCGTGGGGGTAACATTTCTTCCTGTAAGAGAGTTTCTGACAAGGTTGTTGAACGAGCTACATTTCAATCGGCAATCGATAACCATAATGAATATTTCAGCTGAATAATAAGATTTAATGTTATGCAGTGAGCTATATAATATTATAATTTTAGGTTTATATTGTTCACTAAATTTGTAATAGCACCCCATATCCTGTGGATCATACGGTTTTATTTTCGTAAGTTTGTTATAAGAACACCATTGCCCTTGACAGTACTACCAGTTAAGCATAATATTTAACAAATTGTAGCTTGCAGCAGATTAATTGTTGGGCGGCGGTAGGACGATGAAACTGAACAGTCATCAATCGTTACAAAGCAAAAGGAAAGTAACGCTATATGGCTAATAAATCGCATTTCAATAGTGGACACATGGCAATAAATCAATTGAAAAAAAATGGAGTTTTGCATAGTTCAATGATCACTGGAATTTCAAAGCCTCGCACGGTTCATGGTGTCTTTATTCAAAATGCGGTTGACTTTTTGAAGGCATTGCCTGATTCATCAGTTCAACTCATTCTAATAGACCCGCCCTATAATCTTGACATAGACAACTGGGATAGTTTTCATAACTATCTCGATTGGGCAAAAGGGTGGTTGGATCAAATCTGTCGTGTGTTATCTGATTCAGGTAACTGTGTTATTTTTGGGGGCTTTCAATATCAAGATTTAAAGAAGGGCGATCTCCTTGAAATCCTCCATTATACTCGCCATGAAACAGCTTTACGATTTATCAATCTTGTCATTTGGTACTACAAGAACGGCATGAGTGCGCATCGCTTTTTTGCCAACAGGCATGAAGAAGCAATTTGGCTTTCCAAGACGAAGAAATACTATTTCGATCTGGACTCTGTTAGGGTTCCATTTGATGAGGCGACAAAAAAGATGTACAAAAAAGACAAGCGTCTCAATCCCGAAAGTATTGACAAGGGGAAAAACCCTACAAATGTTTGGGAAATAGGGAGGCTAAATGGCAATTCAACAGAAAGGGTTGGCCATCTAACACAAAAACCAGTCGAACTTATACGGCGTTTTGTTAAAGCTCTGTCGTTTGAGGGTTCGATAGTCCTTGATTTTTTTGCTGGTTCTGGAACAACGGGGCGTGTTTGCATAGAAGAGCGACGGCATTCACTCTTAGTAGATTCAGATAATAAACTGTACAGTTACTTAGACAAACATATTGAGCAGATTAAATCGAATTTGTTTCTGCCCGAATATAGCCTAATGAAAGACTCCAACATTGACGCCGTACTTGATGAAATTGCTTTTGCGAATCAACAACTACAGCATAATTCCATTGTAAAGGATTATTCCAATGAGTAAAGGGCAAACAAGACGGCTAACCAATCAACATATATCATCGGGAGGTGCAAGCGGTATCTCCCTCTGTGCCAATATAAGTGAGACACTTTCTACCCAATAGTTTAGACTCTAAGGGCGGGAAGGAGAAAGCAAATGAAAGATAAAGATTCAATGACAGCAGAACTCAGGAAATCAGATATCAGA
>JAQTNJ010000334.1 GCA_028713955.1 Syntrophorhabdaceae bacterium | reverse complement strand
CGGGAGTATTTCCGGATATCTTTATCCGGCTTGCGACTATTGGTGAAGAAACAGGACGGCTTGAGGGGAGTATCGCAGAGGTAGCGGAACATTTGCAAAAGATGGAAGATCTGGCCGCTATGGTAAAACGGGCCCTCATCTATCCGATCTTTTCCCTTGTTGTAACCGGGGGCGCGTTGATATTCTGGATAATCTATGTTTTACCAAAGATCATGGTGATCATCAAAGATATGGGCATCCCATTACCGTTTGTAACGCGGTTCCTGTTCGCCGTCAGCAACCAGATGCAGACTTACTGGTACGTAGTGCTTTTAATACCGGTGGTCCTTTTCATCATATTAAAGATCTTGCAGCAGAAGGAAGGCACGCGGTTTTATATCGATTTGCTGAAGATAAAACTGCCGCTTGTTAAACAATTTGTTTACAACAAACTTCTTGCAATGTTTTCCGAGCAGTTAAGGATCCTTGTTGTATCGGGCATTACGATAGACAGATCGCTCGTTATCGTGGGGAACGCTATAGGTTCTGAAGTTTTCAAAAGAGTCCTTTTAAAGATAAGAGATCAGATCATGACCGGCAGCAGGATATCGGATGCCATGAGGCAGCAAAGCGTTTTCTCTCCCCTGGTGATAAGAATGGTAGACATCGGCGAGTCGAGCGGTAATCTTGACAATCAGTTCGGATTTCTCTCTAATTATTACTATAAAAGATTGAGCGACGTCTCTGAAAAACTGGGAAAGATGATAGAGCCTTTAATGATCGCGGTGGTTGGTGTTATATTCGCGATCATTATTGTTGGGCTTCTGCTGCCCATTTATGATATTGTTACAAAATTTGAGAAGGGGTGATAAAAAATGGATTATTTGAAGTTTTTTAATCTAACGGATGATCCCTTCAGGCTCACGCCCGACCCCTTGTATTTTTATCCATCCCAGGAACATAACGAAATACTGACGTCCTTAAACTATGCCATAGAGCAGAAAGAGGGTTTTTCGCTTGTTGTGGGCGAGCCCGGCACGGGGAAGACGACGATCCTGAGAATACTCATCGACAACTGGAAGGATAAGGCAGAGATCGCCCTGATCATGACGCCGCGCCTTTCCCCGGAGGAGTTCCTGCAGGCCGTGCTGGAAGACATCAACGTAAAATTGCCGTCGGTCAATAAGAATGAGATGATCAAGGCGTTCAGGGACATCCTTATCAAGCACTCCGAGACAGACAGAAGGATTATCATCATCGTCGATGAAGCCCAGAACGTACCTGACGAAACCCTTGAAGAATTGAGGCTCCTTTCAAACCTCGAGACAGAGAAGGAAAAGCTTTTGCAGATCATTCTCATAGGCCAGCCTGAACTGAGAAAAAAGCTCCAGGCAGACCACATGAAGCAGCTCAACCAGAGAATAACGATAAAGGCAACCCTGAAACCGCTGACAAAAAGCGAAACCTCTGATTACGTCAATTTCAGGCTTATCAAGGCAGGGAGAGGTTCTGTAAGCTTTGATGATGACGCGAAAAAGGCCATCTACAGTATGTCGAAAGGTATACCGAGATTGATCAATATAATCGCCTCGAGGGCGCTCATGGCTGCTTTTATTTCAGGGAACGGGGTAATAAGGAAGAATCACGTACAGTACGCCGTTGATCATCTCGCGGATGCAACGCCGTCAAGAGGATATCTGAAGCTTGCAGGATACGGAGTGCTGGGTATTATCCTTATTGTTGCGATTCTTTTCAGCGCCTTCAAATACGTGAACCGCCTGCAGTCTGCTGTTTCCCAGACAAACGCTCCCCGGACAAGCGCTCAAGGAATATATACCGGAAAAGATAAGAATACCGGAGCGGGATCGGCCCAGGGAGGACAGCAAAAGATTTTGACAGTCAGCGTGGAAATAGCAAACCTGAGAAGAGGCCCGTCAATCGAAACAGAGAAGGTTGCATGGGCAAACAGGGGCTCAGTATTCAGGGTCATGGATGAGAAGAAGGACGATATCGGCAGGAAATGGTACAAGATACACAATGTTGATGGAAATGAGTGCTGGATATCCGAAAGAGTCGCCATTGCAGGCACAATGGCGGGAAATCAGTAAAGCAGCTCATGGCTCATAGCTGACAGCTCATATTAATCCCAAATTCTGATATCGAAATCCGAAATATTAATAAATTCTAAATCCTAAGCACCAAACTCTAAACAATATCAAAACTCAAAGCGCTAATGCTCAAAACGTGTTGTCATCGCGAGGATTTCATCTTCTCTTATTGTCATCGCGAGGAGCGTGAGCGACGTGGCGATCTATGGTGATCTATTGAATGAGATTGCCGCGCCCTGCGGGCTCGCAATGACAAAACGCCGCGCTACGCTCGCAATGACAATGCGCCACGCCCTGTGGGCTCGCAATGACACGGTTATTTTGTTTAACTGTTTTGAATTTTGAACATTGGTACATTTGGATTTGTTTAGTGCTTCGATATTAGGATTTGGGATTTGAATTTGCCATGAGCTATGAACTATGAACTATGAGCTGGTTTATTTGTTACTTATTGCAAGAAGGCGTTCGTTTGCGAATTGCTTGGTTTGAGGATCCGCATCATCCATCGAGAGTACATTTCTGTAAACCTTCTCTGCCTCGATGCGTTTCCCCTGTTTTTCAAGAACTCTTGCCATGCCAAGGTAACCCTGGATATCTTTCATCCCCGATAGTTTCTGGAAATGTGTAAATGATTCCTGATAGTTGGGGAGTCTCTCATAGAGCAAGGCAAGGTTCAGGAGGACTGCCCTGTTCATTGGCTCAATTGTCCGTGCTCTTGTCAGGTATGTTTCTCCATCCGTCATATTGCCATTTT
>JAQTNJ010000333.1 GCA_028713955.1 Syntrophorhabdaceae bacterium | reverse complement strand
TCCTTGCCCCTCATTATTACGGCCTTCGTATTAATGTGACCTGCATCCAATCCAGCCAGAAGTTTTCCGTTATTCAAGGCGTCACCCCCTTTATTGTTTCTACAAGGGCTTCCAGTTGCGTCCGAAATTGAGTTATTGGTAAGGTTGTATCAAGCTCAAGCTCGGTCGACGGAATTCCCAACTTATCGAGGACAGGCTTCAGTCCCACGACGTCCATCGGTTGAGGGCTGCAAAATCTCTGGTAGAGAAATACTACTCCATCCGGTTTGAAGTCCTCGATGAACTGTTGAACGAATCTGAACCTCTTTTTCTCCCCGGTACCGGGAACATTGTCCTTTGCAGGACACGGGATCTTACCGATGTATCCCTCGGCGAGCGCCTTAAGCTTATCCGGTCTGTCCTCAGGCACCTCAAACCAGAAATACCTGGCTGCCGTGCAGGAATCAATAAAGACCAGGCTGGCGCTGTAGTTCAGATGTTCGATCAGATCGAAAACCCCCAGGTCGTCACAGGCACCTCCTGTTACCATCAATCTTACCCCTGACGGCGCCTTGCCGGGCTCGGCTTCCAGTCTCTCAATGAGTTGCTCCAGCATTACATTACATTCCTGTTTGTCCATCAGCTGTGAAGCCAGGGTCACAGTCGCGACTTCCGGGCCTGTTATAGCCGGCTTATCACGCCTCAGGAACTCCCAGAGCCGTTTAAGGAGTCTTCTGTTGTGATTATAGACTTTGATCGCCTTCTCTATGTCATCATCTGTTACGGGTTTTTTCGCAAGCTTCTCAACGAATTCTTTAAACTGTTTAAAAGACTCCACCATGAACCCACCGGCAGGTTTCGTGTGTATGATATGAGGATACTGCATGAGATAGCTCTTTTCCTGGAATCCTGCAAACCTCACCCACACGTTGAACGCTTCACCCATATGGATGCAGCTGCTGCTCGTCACGATCAGGTCTAAGTAATCATAATTGTGTTGCAGCCCCTGGTAGGCGCAATCATGGGAAAAGGAGCAGTATGTCTCATGGATATAGCCCCTCGTCATTGCCTGTGACTCATGGGAGCTGAGGATTCTCAGCGGTACAATTCCGGCTGCATAGAGAATTTCCTCGGGAACGTGAGTGCACATATATCCGGCTAAAAGCCGCCCTTTCTCCTTAAGGGACCTGGCGTATTCAGGTGTATTCTCAGTTATCTGGCGAAAACGTTCGATTATTGCATCTGAGCCCTTCTTCTCCATATATCATGCACCTCCTTTCTTATGCGCTTCCATGAGATGTACGAACAACTCCGTTTTCCGCTGGGCACCCGGCAGATCCATTTTCCGGACGTCTACCTGGTCGGTATCGTATTCGACGGTCGGAATCTGGTTTTTGAAAATGCGCTGCATCGCTATGTAACCGTTCCTGAAGTCGGTTTCACAACTGCGGGAAGGCGCCAGTAAAAGTCCGTCCGCTTTATATTCGGTTACCATTGCCTTGGCCATTTCTTCCAGCGCCCAATACGATCTTACCCCCTGCCAGGTAGGCCAACCCAGAACTATTTTAGCGAGCTCGGTTATGGCCTTTCTTCTGGTAGACAAATCGAGTTCGTCTACCCATTGAGGGTCGATGGGTTCCCATGTCCATTTTCCATTGACAATTCCCTTGAAATTGCCACACGTGCCGAAGGTGTAGACTGAGGCTACAATCTCGGCTCCGACGTCTCTGAGGATCCTCGCCATTTCCGGATGGCCGTACGTATGCGCTATTCCAAAATAGACTATCCTGAAGCGTTGATCCGGAGCCACACTCTCTCCAGTCTCAACCATTTTCTTCACCTCTTTAAGCAATCCCTCATATAAGCGCACACTTTCATCGGTCGTCCTGTCCACAACGGCTGGTGGGAATAGGGCGATAAGTCGACGCTCATCCAGGGGTGCGGGGGAATGCATGTTGAGTGCACATATGTTGCCCCAGAGGACCAGCACCTTGATCTCGTTTCTCACTGCCTTAATGAACAGCTCATCCGAAAACTCCCTGCCGGTTACTCTCTCGAGCCAGCCTATTCCCGCATCTATCTGGTCGGAGACATAGTTGACGATCTTCGGATCTTTCTCCGCATTCCCTCCGCCGATCATATCTATTGCGTACATAGGTACGCCTCCGAGACGCCTTGAAACTTCCTGGTACCACTTTGAATGCTGACTGCACAGGTGTGTGGTCCAGATCAGATCCGGTTTCGGATATCCGTCCTTAACCGTTTTGTCTGTAATAACCATTTTGTCACGGATTACCTCACCAACGAACAGTTTCAGGTAACTACACGAGTGAAAGCCCAGACCACCGGTTTCAGCAGCAATAATATCCTCACGGCACTCTTCGGGCACCGTCCCTGCCGCTGATGCCGAGTGAGGCTCGCCACCTATCAGGTGTATATCCTCACCCAGTCCTTTAAGGGGAGCCAGCGGACTCCAGGTAGAACCCATGCAGCGCAGGCCTTCAGAAGCATAGAGATAGTTCCTGTAGCAGGCAGTCTGGTAGTTCTTCAATTCTCCCCACGTCGTTATGTTATATGCCATTTAAACCTCCTGTCCAATTTATATCAAAATCTTCTTCACGACTTCTCGATTCCATAGAATGATCTGAACGTGATTTATCTTTTGTATACCTCTTCATGCCAATATCAATAATGAACATGATTCATTTTTAAAACTTTCCACGCAAGATGTCAAGCATTTTTTTGTCCTTTTATACTTTTGTAGGTGGATGTCATACCTAATAGAGTCCATGTTGGCCATTAATAGGCCTACCGCCATCATGGTTACTATTTTTTAGTTGGAGTGTAGAAAATGAATTACGTTCATTTTTATGCGTATTGTGCATCAGAACAATTGGATTTTTTGATGGTCCTGCAAGCTGGTGCTATTAAA
>JAQTNJ010000332.1:1435-2913 GCA_028713955.1 Syntrophorhabdaceae bacterium | reverse complement strand
AATGATTCCTGATAGTTGGGGAGTCTCTCATAGAGCAAGGCAAGGTTCAGGAGGACTGCCCTGTTCATTGGCTCAATTGTCCGTGCTCTTGTCAGGTATGTTTCTCCATCCGTCATATTGCCATTTTGTACGTACGCTATGCCGAGGTTTATAAGGGCAGGGATGTAATTTTTCTGGTAATTAAGGGCATCCCTTGAATACCTGATCGATTCTTCAAAGGCGCCTGTCTTTATCAGGGCGCTTGCGAGGCTATTCATGATAAGGTAATTCCGGGGGTCTTTATCCAGAGCTTTCTTGTAATCTGTGATGGCCTGGCTGTAATTTCTGTTTTGCTCGTAAGACCTTGCCGAGTATAGAAGGATGTCGCGTTCAGTCCTGAGATTTTCGCTTGATTCAGAGGACCTTTTTGATGACCGTGAGGTTCGGGACCCGGCAGCTGCCCTTCTGTCTTGTTTTGCCTCTGTTGGCTGTGACGTTGTTTCTATCTTAGGCTTGTGAGCCTCCATGGGGAGTGCCTTTGCTTCGATCTTCGGTGCGATCTTCGGTTCAGACCGAACCTCTGGCTGAGAGACAGGGGATACTGCTGCAGGTGTTTGCTGGACAGCCGGAGCCTGTGGGGTTACAGGTGGTGCTACAGGCGGCGCCGGGGGAACATCCCTCGGAGCAAGATTTTGCCGTGCGGCAGTATATATTGATGGTGATGTAAGATATGATTCAAAGAAGTATACAGCTCCAAATCCGGCAACAACGAGGAATAGCATGACAACTGCGAGGATGACAAATTTTCGTTCTACCTTTTTCCTTTGCGATGATTTCTGGATGATCCGGGCCAAATTGGGAGGGACGGAACTCTGCTGATCCTGGTGCTTGACTTTGGAGAGGAGGTCGGCGAGAAGGCTCAAGGTGTCTCCCTTTCTGCTTCAGTGATATCTCTGGCATGGAAAACGAGGGAAGATCTTGCGCTCACCGTCTGTTGCGTGAAGCCTTTCCCCGCTTCCCCGCTTCCCCGCTTCCCCGCTTCACCCGTAGTCTGCTCTTTCTGCAATATTCTGAATACCTTCCAGGCGTAACCAACCCTTTTGTCTCTGCTTGTTGCGTTGTAGCAGCCAATTGCCTCCCAGTTTAGACCGTGCCGGTCAATGCATTGCCGCAGGATCTGTGCACCGACCCTGGTGTTGAGACAGGCATCATCGAGCAGGTCCTTCTGGTTCAGTTTAAGGGTCTTTAACCATTCAGAATTGATCTGCATGAGACCGATATCAATGGAACCGTTCCTGTTCCTGTTGATAGCCCTGGGATTGAGGTTTGATTCGACCTTTGCAATGCTCTCAAGGATTATGGGGGTGATGCCATGCTCGTTGCCCGCGTATTCGAAACAAAAGGCAAAAAGTATGGAAGGCAGTAAAACCGTACATATGATTATCCACCTCATCTATCCTTCAATTATATAAAAAAAGCTATGAAAAGCAAACCTTTTT
>JAQTNJ010000332.1:0-1335 GCA_028713955.1 Syntrophorhabdaceae bacterium | reverse complement strand
GGCGCCTTCGATTATATCTTAAAACCGGTGAACATGGAAAAGATCCTCTTTTCTATAGAGAGGGCGATCCTCTTCCGCGATGCAGAGGAGAAATTGGAAAGACGTGGCGTTAAAAAGATCTCCTTTAATGTTGAGATAGGGAAAGGTCTCCAGCCTGCGCGGGAGGAGGCGGAGAAAAACTTTGTCCTGAAGGTGCTGCGGGATACGAACTTTAATGTATACAAATCTGCAAAGCTCCTAAACGTGAAACGGGAGAGCATTTACTATTTTATGAAGAAATTTGGTTTCAAACGGGAAGAGGGCGATGATAACGATTAAGCTCTTTGAGTACATGTACCTCTTCTTTATCGTCGCAGGCGCGGTGGCGATCGTTATCCTTCTTTACTTGCGTTACCTCACGAACAGGGCATTCAAGGTGATGCTCCGGATGATTGATGCGAACAGGGATTGCAACTATGATGTCGCCCGTTTTCTCCCAAATGTGCAGCAACTCATGAAGGTCGTTGAAATAGAGGATGTCTTTTACGATATCACTTATAGAGAAAGCAGTCTGTCAAAATTGTATTCCGGAAAAAGGCAGACGATCATCAGGGAGGCTTCACGTCCTGACTACTCGATACGTCTCGGCATGGTGCCTTTGAGCCCCAAGGGTTATCAGAAATATATCTACATGATTGTTTTTGAAACGCTCTTTCTGCTTATCGAAGCGGATATCCTTATGAAGATAAAGGTGACGAACGATGCGTTCATTAATTTCTCGAAGCTTCAGACCTTTTTGCTCCATGATGTAAAGAATGTTACCCAGTTCATAAGAAGCCTCCTCTTTAACGTTAGCCGGGTAGAAGGAACGGAAAGGGAGCATAGGTTCATAGAATCACTGAGAGAATCGACACCGGCGCTGAAGGTTAGGACTGATAAGATCCTGGGGACCCTTGAGATAGGTGTCACGAAGAAAGGTGATGAAAGGGATAAACAGGAGATAGATATCACCGGACTTATCCGGGAGCTTTTTGAACTGCACGGGATCAAAGGCGAGGTCACGGGAGATGGCATTATCTTTGCGGAAAGACATATGTTGGTAACGGTATTTGACAACATCATCAAAAACATCCGCGAAAAATCCATTAATGAACCTGGTTTGCGGTGCTTTGCCTCTGTCGGTGAAAAAGATGAGACCCTGCAGGTCACGATCGGCGATACGGGGAGTCCTGTGAAGGAGATAGAGCGTATGTTCGAGCCCTTTTACACGACAAAGAGTTCGGGCCTCGGTGTCGGTCTCTTCCAGGCGCGTCATATCGTAAAAAGTCTGGGCGGCGCCATGACTGTTGCAAACAC
>JAQTNJ010000331.1 GCA_028713955.1 Syntrophorhabdaceae bacterium | reverse complement strand
CAGGACGTTGCCCTCTGATAATCCCTCTTTTCATCCCCCAGGAAGAGGTTCTTGAAGGGAACCATCCCCGCATTGACAAAGAGCAGGGTGGGATCCTTTTCCGGCACCAGCGATGCACTCGGTACAATCCTGTGGCCGTTGTGTGAAAAAAAATCTAAAAATGTTTTGCGGATCTCCTTTGATGTCACGATTCACCCTTCTTTATTGCAAGTATCTTTTCTTCAATCGCCTTTTTAACATCGGGGTGATTTTTCAAAAACTCTTTGGCATTTTCCCTGCCCTGGCCAATCCTCGAATCGCCATAGGAGTACCATGTGCCTGCCTTCTCCACGACATTAAAATCGACTGCGAGATCAAGGATATCCCCTTCCTTTGAAATACCCTCACCGAATATTATATCGAACTCTACTTCCCTGAAAGGCGGCGCGAGCTTGTTCTTCACGACCTTGACCCTTGTCCTGCTCCCTATAACTTCCTGACCGTCTTTGATGGATGCGATCCTTCTGATATCAAGGCGAACAGAGGCATAGAACTTTAACGCGTTTCCGCCCGTTGTGGTCTCGGGATTTCCAAACATGATCCCTATCTTCTGCCGTATCTGGTTGATGAATATTACTGTCGTCATTGATTTACTGATCGTTGCCGTTAACTTCCTCAGGGCCTGTGACATGAGTCTTGCCTGTAACCCCATGTGGGCGTCCCCCATTTCCCCCTCGATCTCTGCCCTTGGGACAAGGGCTGCCACTGAATCAATAACAACGGCCTCAACGGCGCTGCTTCTCACAAGTATCTCGACGATCTCAAGGGCCTGCTCACCCGTATCGGGCTGGGAGATCAGGAGGTCATCGGTATTGACGCCGATCTTCCGTGCATAAAAGACATCAAGGGCGTGCTCAGCGTCGATAAAGGCAGCAACCCCGCCTGCCTTCTGGATCTCAGCAAGAACCTGCAGCGCAAGGGTCGTCTTCCCGGATGCCTCAGGACCATAGATCTCTACCACCCTTCCTCTCGGCAAACCACCAATCCCCAGCGCCATATCAAGGGAGATTGAACCTGTCGAAACGACGGGAACCTCCTCCAGCGGTTTTTCGCCAAGTTTCATGATAGAGCCTTTTCCGAAAAGTTTCTCAATTTGAGAAACGGCCATGTCGATTGCCTTATTCTTGCTTGTTTCTTCTTTCACGCGCTCCCCCTCTCTTTTGTTAAATGGTTTTATTGAACTCTAACTCCCGGATCGGAGTATATACGGCGCCTGCAGGTTTGAGCGTACTCTGAAAAAGCACCATCCTGCTTACAGTAAAGCCCTTCATATCAACGGCAACAATGTCCCTGTCCAGCAATGGACCGGGTATCCTCATCCTCCCAAGGGTAATATGAGGCCTGAAACTCCGCTTTTCTTTCTCAATGTCCAATCCTGACAGACGATCCTCTATATCATGAAATATCATTTGTATGTTGTCAACTCCCTTTTCAAGTGCCATCACGATCACCCTTGCCCTTTTTCTGTCAGGGAATGCCTCAATACCTTGCAATGTCACGGCGACGGGGTCGTACCACCTTTCAATGCCGGACAGTGCATCTCCTATTTCGCTGACCCTTTTTTCTTCCTGCTCACCAAAAAACTTCAACGTGATGTGTTGTGCCTTTTCATTGACCCACTTTACACCATGGATACGCATTGCCAGCTGATCTTTGACAACACCGAGATACTCCTTTATCTCTTCGGGGATCTCCAGGGCCAGAAAAACCCTCACCTGAGCCTCCCTTCAAGATGGTCAAGGATAAACAACAGGGCTTCTTCTGATGTCCGGAGCTTAATCTCTGTCCTGTCCCCCTGGAAAGAAAATTTCCGGACGAATGTCCCATCCGGTGCAGCAAGCGCTATATAGACCGTACCGACAGGTTTTTCAGGTGTACCGCCACCGGGGCCTGCAATTCCGGTGATAGCCAACCCTATATCAACCCCGGCGGCCTTTCTGACACCCTCAGCCATGAATCGCGCAACCTCGTCGCTTACTGCCCCCTTCGCCTTTATAGTCGCTTCCGGAACCGACAAAAGATGCTCTTTGGCCTTGTTGCTATAGGTCACAAAACCGGTTTCGAAGTAACCCGACGCACCGGGAACGTTGGTGATCCTGTGTGCCACCAGCCCCCCCGTACAGGACTCGGCAACGGCTATCTTCTTTGAATGCATGAGCAGTAAACTGCCGACCCTTTCTTCTAATACCATTTCATTGTCCTAATACAATTTCATTCTTCCTAAAACCATGCTATCCTTCTCCAGACTATCAGCACCACATTGGCAAATATCCCTGCAATCACATCATCTGCAACTATGCCGTATCCCTTTCGCAACCTCTCCGCGTGCCCGATGGGAAATGGCTTCAGGATGTCAAAGCCCCGGAAGAAGACAAAACCGATAACGATGTTGATAAGGGTCACGCTGTGCCCTGCCATGGCAATACACATCCCTGCCAGTTCATCGATCACGATATACCCGGGATCCCTTTCTTCAAATCCGAGCAGGTTGATACAAAAAACAGAGAATATGACAAGGAGAATGACAAAGGGCAGATTATTAAAAGGCAACGGGAACAGGTATATCAAGATACAACCAAGTATAGAGGCGTACGTGCCGGGGGCAAAGGGCAGCCGCCCAATATAACCGCAGGTAATGATGAAACGCAGGATCGCATCTAATTTTCGTGACATTTTTTTAAGGAACCTAAGAAACTGAAAAATAATGACCGATAACCAATTAAAGATCTATTACAAGAAGCACCTGCCCCGGTGTTGTGAAATCGACGAAGCCCGGTCTTTCTATAGTATATCGTATTTCGTATATCGTATATCGGAATTCTCAAAAACACGTCCGGCATTAGGCGTTCGAATTGGTTTTCTTGGTTTTTTACCATT
>JAQTNJ010000330.1 GCA_028713955.1 Syntrophorhabdaceae bacterium | reverse complement strand
ATAAGATCCTGAAAGGGATACCCGAAGTGGCACAGGTATTCGGCAAGGCCGGCAGGGCCGAAACAGCCACTGATCCGGCGCCCCTGGAGATGTTCGAGACTACGATCAACCTGAAGCCCAGGGAAGAGTGGCGGGCAGGTATGACCGTCGACAAACTGACTGCGGAAATGAATGACGCCCTCACAATACCGGGGGTTTCCAACGCATTTACCATGCCCATAAAGGCAAGGATAGATATGCTCTCAACAGGTATCAGGACCCCTCTTGGGCTCAAGATATTCGGTCCGGATGTTCGGGAAATCGAGCGGCTTGGTATTGCCCTTGAAACAGTATTAAAGGATGTGCCGCATACGAGAAGCGTCTATGCCGAGAGGGTAAATACAGGATATTTTATCGACATTGCCGTAAAACGTCATGAGGCAGCCCGTTATAACCTCACTGTCGATGATGTAAACGAGATTATCCAATCATCCATCGGCGGTCTTAATGTGACCACCACTATCGAAGGAAGGGGGCGTTATCCCGTCAATGTCCGCTATGCAAGGGAATTGCGGAGCGATATTGACACATTGAAAAGGGTCCTCGTTCCTGTTACATTCTCTTCTTCCCAGCCTGACCTGCCGGAAGTTACCGCTCCCGGGTCGGCCCATGTGCCCCTTCAGCAACTGGCGGATATAAAGATCGTCAAGGGACCTGCACAGATCAAGAGTGAAGCGGGCATGCTCACCGCATACGTCTATATCGACCATACGGCGGGGGACGCGGGCACATATATCAAGGAAGCAAAAAAACGTTTAACCTCTTTTAAGATCCCCGAAGGCTACCGTATCGAATGGAGCGGCGAATATCAGTATATGGAGATGACCCGCCGGCACCTGAAGGTGGTCATACCCCTTACGATCCTCCTGATCCTCATTATCATCTATTTCAGCACCCGGTCCTTTGTGAAATCGGCTATCGTACTCCTTGCGGTCCCGTTTTCGCTTGTCGGCTCCTTCTGGTTCCTCTATCTCCTCGGCTACAACATAAGCACGGCCGTCTGGGTCGGCATTATCGCCCTTGCCGGCCTTGATGCGGAAACGGGCGTGGTAATGCTGCTTTACCTCGATCTTTCATACAACCAATATAAGAAGGAAGGGAGGCTGAAGAGCATCTCTGACCTGCAGGATGCAGTGATGCACGGCGCCGTGAAGAGGCTCCGGCCAAAACTCATGACAGTGGCGACAGACCTCGGCCTTATATTTGTCATGTTCGATACGGGCATCGGTTCGGAGGTCATGAAGAGGATCGCTGCGCCTTTGATAGGCGGGCTCGCTACATCCGTTATCCTTGAACTGACGATCTACCCTGCCATCTATATGATGTGGAGAAAAAAGCAACTGACCAAGGGAGATCCGCACATTATTGAACCAGCCTGAATTCCTGCGGGGCCGGCTGGGGCGTAAATTCTTTCGGAAGCGGCTCCTTCTGTCCCGGCTGCTGCAAGAATTCTTTTGGAAGCGGTTCCTGGTGCTGCGGCGTTAAGAATTCCTTCGGGAGAGTCTCCTGCTGTCCCGGCTGCTGCAAGAATTCTTTTGGAAGCGGTTCCTGCTGTCCCGGCTTCGGTACCACGACATTCTGCGGAGCAGACTCCACCTTCATCTCCGTTTGCTGTGAAGATGATGCCTGAGGCACAGACTGTTTTTGATCTGTGCAGATACCCTTAAAATAGACTACGTTCGATTCTGCTTTTCCGGGCCAGACCACCTGGAGCGCTGCCGATCCGTCAAATATCGGCGATGCGGCAGCGTCGCCGAGCTCCCGGACATATGTTACCTCTTTTCTCCCCGGCTCCTCGAAGATAAGGGGTTTTGACACAGACGGAGGGACGCTGCTGCCGACAAAACGGTATTGGATCGTGACCGGCTTATTCACATAGATCTGACCTTTCAGAGTAAAACGTCCCGGGCACGGGCCCTCATACTTTTCCGGCGATACAGTCAGGTCTGCGATTATTTCAAGACCTATCATCAGCTTGCGCAGCAATGCCGGTCCCCGTTGTATCTTTTGCGGTTTCTTTACCTCAGGATTGTCAATTACACCTGGCTTATCCTGAGAATACCCGCTGATCGTAAAACAACCTCCGAAGATCAAAAACATCAATGCCGTAATGGCAAAGAGCAATCTTTTCGTCTTAACCATGATAAATCCCTCCCTGCTTTTTTTTGCTGAACAACTCCCTTTCTTGCATTTATCCTAATACCGTTATACCATTCTATTGTCGAATATAAAATTTACAATTTATTGTCAAGTCAATTCAACGATCACAATAGCTGGACCCTGAATACCTGTAACCAGAACAGATGACAAAATTATTGTTATTTCCGCTACAGACGTTCTTGTTGTTTTTATATAATGTAATAGTGTAATATAGTGTAATATAGACGTTTTTTTAATGATATAGGTAGTGAAACTATTATGGAAGATTATGGCAGAGAGTTAGGGATCGTAAAAGGAATCTTTTTACGGAGGGCTCCATGATGACAAAACGACTGCAGATGCGCGACAGGAAAGGGTTTACCCTGATCGAGCTCCTTGTGGTAATGGTAATCGTCGGCCTTCTCGCGGCCCTTGTGGGGCCGCGGCTTTTCCCGAAGCTCGGCAAAGGCAAACAGGCTGCTACCAAGGCACAGATTGAACTCCTGGGACAGGCATTAGACCAGATGAGGCTCGATATCGGACGATATCCAACAACGCAGGAAGGATTGAATGCGCTGGCTGCAAATCCAGGCGGGGTTGAGAACTGGGATGGACCTTACTTAAAAAAGGCTCTGCCTAACGATCCCTGGGGCAAACCTTATAACTACCAGTTTCCGGGGACTCATGCGGAATATGATCTGTTCTCCTATGGAAGGGATGGGGCCCCCGGTGGAGGGGGGGAGGATAAGGATGTCACAAGCTGGG
>JAQTNJ010000329.1 GCA_028713955.1 Syntrophorhabdaceae bacterium | reverse complement strand
CAAGAGCGTTGCCAGCGTCTATGGCGCGGTGGCTTGGGCGTTCCGCTGTACCAACCTGCGCATGTGGGGCGTATCCAACGTTCCCTACATCATTGTCAAGCGCGGCGCGAAAGAGGACATAGCCGAAGGCATCGACTTCCCGCTATTCAACAAGAACCTGCTGTCCCGCTCCGAGGCAGCCATCTGTCTGTGGGGCGCCAACTATGTTCTGAAGAATGCCAACGCCGCGAGCATGGTCAAGCAGTTGCAGTGGCTCAATCCCACGAGTATGAAGGTGCTGCGGAGCGAACAAGGTATCACGGGATTCGAGCAGCGGGCGGGGACGCTGACCAAGAAGTTCACGCCTGAGCAGATGGTATATGCGCCGCTGTTCAATCCGAGCGACGACCTGGGCCCTGGCGTTTCGCCGATGCAAGTCGCACTGGAAGCGGCCGGACTTGCGGCGTCAAGCAACTCCTGGGCAGCCAGGTTCTTTGAGCATGGGGCGATCCCGGCCGTCATTCTGAGCACCGAATCCCCTGTGCCGGACCCGGAGATCGAGCGCATCCGCAACGCATGGGACAAGCTGACCGGCGGCGTCAAGAACGCCTGGCGCACCATAGTTCTGCGCAACGGACTCAAGCCCACGATCATCGGTATGCCGGTCAAGGACCTTGCCATGCCGGAGCTGTACCAGCAGGTGCGCTCTCAGATCGCGTGTGCATTCGAGATACCGGAAACCATGCTCAGTGACAGCGCCAACTATGCGACTAGTGCTGAGCACCGCCGTTCGTTCTGGCTAGAGACCATCATACCGAAGGCGCAGTGGCATGCCGAGCGGTTCAACGAGCAGTTGTTCTGGCCCATGGGCCTGGAGATGCGCTTGCAGCCCGAGCAAATGGAGGCGGTACAGAAGGACGAGGCGGAGAAATCGGCCAGCGCTAAGGCCATGATTGACGCGGCGGTGGCCGTGTTCAATGCCAAGCTCTGCGACGAGGGCGAGGCACGGGCGGCTATCAGTGTGGCCTATGAGAACATGAGCTTACCGGCACCGGCCGAGAACTGGACACCACCGGAACCGGTCATACCTGAGCCGCTACAGCCATTCGCAGGCCAACCGGGAACCTCCGCACAGGCAACCCCAGCCGGGCAGGCCCCTCTCCCCGAACCGGCTGGGGCGCCACAGGGCAAGTCCATGCTTGCGGACCTGGAACGGTGGCAGCGCAAGTGCGAGAAAGCAGGCAAGGCCAGACCATTCGAGAGCGAGAACATACCGGCGGATGTGCATGAACGCATTGACGCCCTGCTTGCCGTTGCGCAAGGAGACGATGAGATCAAGGCGGTATTCGCTCCGTTCACGGGTGCGAAGCAATTACGATTCATACCGCGTGGCGCATCCGAGCCTATCCCGCAAGTGCCGAATGAGGTCGCGATAGAAGACCACGACATTGACATGGCGCTTGCTGAATGGGATAAGACATTCCCGGAATTCGCGGGTTTACTAGATGCGAGTGTGAAGGGCGGCGGGGAGGCATTGACAGATGCCGGAGCCTAGCCAGTCGCCATGGCAATGGAACCCGGTTAGCCATCGGTATTACAATACCGCGACCGGCCGCTTTCTATCTAATAAGCAGATGGTAGGTTTGCGTGACCAGTTCACAACCGCGCAACAGGCCGGTATGCGGACATTGGCTAGCCGCCTAGCCGGTGGTAACATTACGGTTCAGGAATGGACACTAGGGGTACGCCAGCAGATCAAGAGCACGTTCATAGACGAGTATATTCTGGCTCGTGGCGGGCGCAATAATATGACGCAAGCAGACTGGGGGCGTATCGGCAGCATGGTCAAGAAGCAGTACGAGTACCAGGCCAAGTTTGCCGCCGAGGTCGCCGCAGGGAATCTAACCGAACCGCAGATAGCAATGCGGTCGTCTATGTACGTGAACAGCGCGACACAGGCATACGAGGTCGGCAAGCAGATAGAGCGCGGGATGCCTGCCTTGCCACAGTATCCTGGCGATGGCAATACGCGCTGTCACTCAAATTGTCAGTGTACGTGGGAGATTGAAGAGACGGATACCGAATGGCTGGCAACCTGGAGTTTGCACGAAGCCGAGCATTGTGAGGATTGCGTAGAGCTATCTGGGCGGTATAACCCACTGAGGCTGCCGAAGTGATCACGATTGACAGTAACGCCATTGAGGTTGCCGAGAGTATGGGGGCCAAGGTCGCAGACTTGCGCAAGGCGATCCATGACACAATGAAGACCGTAGAGCGCGAAGCTATGCGTGACTTCCGGCGGCCCACATCATCGTGGCATCATCATCCGAAGTTTGAGAGCCTAACTGAGGAGCGGGGCAACGGTTTCACGCTCATAGTAGGCACGGACGATGCGGTTTACAACATGCTAGACAAGGGTACGCCCCCGCACAAAATCACACCGAAAGGGCCGGGCTATCCGCTTGCATTCACATGGGGCGGACCGGGGTCATACCATGCGCAGACCCAGCCTAACTCACTAGATAGTTGGGGGAGGGGCGGAACCGGCGCACAGGGCGGGGCGCGGTTCTTTATGAGCGTGAACCACCCAGGCACGAAGAAGCGCGGATGGAGTAAACTTGTATTCAAGTCGGCAACGGCGCGGGCGCGCAACCTGCTAGAAGACAAGATCGCCGCCATCATCCAGAAGGTCGTGGCTGCGCACCCGTTGCGTAGGCCGAGCGGATTCTAGGAAGTAGCGTGTACACCGACCTCCGCGACCAGGACGGGCACCTGCTGGCTCGCATAGACCAGGAGCGCTGGCTCCTGGAGATTCAGAGGCGCGGGCAAAAGACCCTGTTTGACCTGCGCGACATACTGAAGGCGGACACGGAGAGAGCGGAAGACAAGTAGCTGACAACCTAATATCCCAGAGCGATTCAATCGCCCCCAAACGAGCGCCATGAGCGCCTCGTGCGGGGGCTTGTTC
>JAQTNJ010000328.1 GCA_028713955.1 Syntrophorhabdaceae bacterium | reverse complement strand
AATCCGGTACCGGAACGGGACGATCTCCTATCAGACCAGGAACCACTTCTTCACCGATTGGTGTAAATTCAACAAAGACCTCGTCGAAGATGTTACCGAGCAGGTCTCGCCCTTCTGGTCCCGGAAGGTTCAAAAGATCCTGAACAGGAAAGAAGACGGCACACTGCTTGTGAAGGGGATAGCGCCGGCTGCGCGAACATTATGTTACATCCCGACAGACACCATCGACAGCGAAACCATGAACAGGCTCAGTACGGGCGATTACCTGGGAGTATACACTGACGCACCGGGGCTTGACGTGACCCATGTGGGGATCTTAGTTCGAATGGACGACGGACTTTATCTCCGGCATGCTTCGTCGCTCAAGGAATTCCGGCAGGTCATCGATCAGGACTTCAGGCATTACATCTCGACGAAACCCGGCATCATCGTCTTAAGACCGAAGACACAGCAAGAAGGGTTTTTAGTGTAAGGATGGGCATCGGCGTGGGACTTTCCCCGCAAACACGCAGAATAAAGTCAGTGAATAGTAAGAAACAAAATAAGCAATTCCTTTAAGAAGTTTTTCTCTCTGCTCTTAGCTCTCCGCTCTCTGCTGCCTTTCCCTCACGACGGTTTGCTACAGGGAAGCCCGACACCGACGCTCCCTAATTTGCCAGAGTCAATGATAAAGATTTGGCCCCATTACCCCAATTTACCGGAGTAAGTTCACTTTGAACCAACGTCCCCTTTATCCCTGTCAGTGGGGAAGTGCTCTGTCACGTCAGTCAACTACGTTATATATTCCTTGTCCCTGAATGTGCTCTAATTGACTAACGTGATGGAAACATATCTCGTCGAAAATCCAAAATCCACAGTTGAACCATGTTATAGTAACAAAATGCCAGCTACCGGAGTTAAAATGGAGAACCAAACTGCGTTTTGCCAACAGGTCTCACCAAAAACGTGGTACCATGATAGCACAGTTACACTTTTATTATCCCTGATAACTGTATGGAGGAGGAGATATGCCGTCTGACGATGAAAAAGGACCAATGGAGGAATTCAAGGATAAATTACATTCCCTCTTCGGTTCCCAGGACCCCCAGAAAAAACAGGGAGGCTTGCCCCCCAAGACTCATTTCAGTATCTGGTATTTTCTGATTGCCATGCTCTTAATCATCTACCTGCAACAATACCTCTTTGCTCCCAAGGTGGAGACTATTCCGTACGGTCAGTTCAAACAGAGCCTGGCCGAAGGAAACGTGGATAAACTGACAATCAGTCCGGAGAGTATCACGGGTACGCTCAAAGGAAAAGACCAAAAACAGGGTCGGCAGTTCATCACCATTCGGGTGAACGACCCCGGTCTTGTGAAAGATCTGGATGAACACAAGATCGATTATTCGGGACATTATGATAGTAAATTCCTGAGCAGTATCCTTTCCTGGATTCTCCCCATTGCAATTATGCTCCTCATCTGGCGATATGCCATGAAAAAGATGGGGCCGGGGATGGGGGTCATGTCCTTCGCCAAGAGTAAAGCAAAGCTCTTCGCGGAGAATGAGACGAAGGTCACCTTCGCCGACGTGGCGGGCATCGACGAGGCTAAGCAAGAACTTCAGGAGGTGGTGGAGTTTTTGAAGAATCCGGAGAAATTCCAAAAACTTGGAGGGAAGATTCCCAAAGGTGTCCTTCTCGTTGGCGCGCCGGGCACGGGCAAAACCCTTCTGGCCAAGGCAGTTGCCGGGGAGGCGAAGGTGCCTTTCTTCAGCATCAGTGGGTCTGAGTTTGTGGAGATGTTCGTCGGCGTCGGGGCATCTCGTGTCCGCGATCTCTTCTCCCAAGCTACCGGGCAGGCCCCCTGTATCATTTTCATCGATGAACTGGATGCGCTCGGCAAGGCACGGGGAATGAATGTCTTCGGCGGAAATGACGAACGTGAGCAAACACTCAACCAACTCCTGGTGGAAATGGACGGATTCGAATCGAACAAAGGGGTTATTATCATGGCCGCCACCAACAGACCGGAAATCCTCGATCCTGCTTTGCTACGGCCAGGAAGGTTTGACCGGCAGGTCCTGGTTGACCGTCCGGATATAAACGGGCGGGAAGCAATCCTGCGCATACATTCAAAAAACGTTGTTTTGGGTCCTGACGTGGATGTCCGGAAGATCGCTGCCCTCACCCCTGGATTTGTAGGGGCTGACCTCGCCAACCTCGTCAACGAGTCTGCCCTGTTGGCCGCCAGGAAAAACAAGGAAGCAGTCGGGTCAGCGGAGTTCGATGAGGCCATCGACCGGGTGGTGGGCGGACTGGAAAAAAAGAACCGGGTGATGAATCAACAGGAGAAGGAGATTGTCGCTTTTCACGAGTCCGGACATGCGATTGTTGCTGAGTCTGTTGAACATGCCGATCCTGTCCATAAGATCTCTATTATTCCCCGGGGAATTGCGGCTCTCGGATATACCCAGCAGCGGCCCACGGAAGATCGCTATTTAATGACGCGTCCCGAGTTACTGGACCGTCTGGCAGTTCTCCTGGGGGGCAGAGTGGCAGAGGAATTGATTTTCGGAGATGTCTCCACGGGTGCCCAGAATGATTTGCAGCGGGCAACAGATATTGCACGATCCATGGTCACGGAATACGGCATGAGCGATCTTTTGGGACCGGTGACCTACGAACGCCCCCGTCAACCCATGTTCCTCCCGGAAAATTATACTCCCGGCAAAACCTATAGCGAGACAAAGGCGGCCCAGATTGATGAGGAAATATCCCGGATGATGTCCGATGCCCATGAAAGGGTGCGCAGCATCCTTTCGGAACGTAGAAAGGTCCTTAACGATCTGGCCCATCTTCTTACCGAGAAGGAGATTATACAGGGAGAGGAACTGAGAAAGATGTTATCCGACTACGCACCGGGAAGAGCCGCGAAAGGGGCATAGGAGAGGAGGCTATGTTGTAACATTGCACAACGACG
>JAQTNJ010000327.1 GCA_028713955.1 Syntrophorhabdaceae bacterium | reverse complement strand
TTATCCGGGCGCCTCTTGCCATAGAGGCGTGCAGGATAAGTCCCTTTACCGGGAGGTCAACGGATGTGGATGTCATTCTCGACCTCATGATCCATGATCTTGACCTTGTCCTTTCTCTCATCAGGGAAGAGGTGAAGGAGATAAGGGCAAACGGAACCGCTCTTGTAACGGATAAACTTGACGCGGCGCACGCACGTATCGAGTTTACGAACGGGTCTGTAGCAAATATCTTCGCAAGCAGGATTGCCGCAAAGCGTGAAAGGATGCTTACCGTTTTTGAGAAAGGACGTTCCTTTTGTATCGACTTTATGCAGGGAAAACTGACCACCAGCACAAAAAAACATGGCGGTGGAATTCACATCGAAGAATATACATCTGACCGCATGGACCCTGTTCAGGATGAGCTGACAGAGTTTATAGGGGCAATGAAGGGCAACGCACGGCCGGGCGTCACCGGAGAAGACGGACTCAGGGCGCTCATCCTCGCAAACAAGATCAGGCAGTACATTGCAAAGAAACAACGTTAGTCCGGAAATGCAGCACATCGTTGTTGTCACGGGCGAACTCTCCGGTGAGATACACGCCGCAGAACTCGTCAAATCACTCAAAAGATCTATCGCTGTGGAGATCAGCGGCATAGGAAGCCAAAGACTCCGGGATGAGGGCATGAATACTATCTATGACTACAGGAATATCTCCCTCACGGGCTTAAGCGAGATCTTCTCAAAATTGCACCACATAAAGGATGCCTATAGAAGACTTAAAGAACATATCGGGCAAACCCGGCCTTCCCTCTTGATACTTGTCGATTTTCCCGGCTTCAATCTGAAGGTCGCCCGGTTTGCAAAAAAAATGGGGATCCCCACGATCTATTTTATCCCGCCCCAGATCTGGGCATGGAGAAAGAAACGCATACTCCGGATAAAAAGATATATCGACAAGGTGATCTGCGTGCTGCCTTTTGAAAAAAAACTCTACGAAGAACACGGGATCGATGCTGCCTACATCGGACATCCTTTCGTCTCCACGGTAAAACCGGCAAGCACAAGAGATGATTTTTTCAGAAAAACAGGCATCGAAAAAGGATGCACGGTTATCACCATTATGCCGGGCAGCAGGGAAAACGAGATCCTGCGACACATGCCGGTCCTGCTTAAGTCCATCGAAAAGATAAAGGAACGGGTGCAAAGGCTTGCCGTTCTTTTGCCCCTGGCAGACAATATCGACGGACCGGTAATCGAGAGGTTCAGCAAAGAACTGCAGGACTGCATTGTCATCAGGGGGCAGTCTTATGATGCCCTTGCACATTGCGACCTGGCTATCGTATCATCCGGCAGCGCTACTCTGGAGGCCGCAATCCTCGGCACCCCCACAATAGTCATTTACCGGATATCCTGGTTCTCATATCTCATCGCCAGGATGCTGGTAACAATAAAACACATCAGCCTCCCGAATATTATCGCCGGAAAAGAGGTATTCCCGGAATTCATCCAGCATATTCCTCCTGAAAAGATTGCAGAAAAGGCACTATATATGATAAATAATGGAAAAGACAGCATAAAAAAGGATATCGACGAGATCCTCGCGAGGCTTGGTCATTATAATTCTTATGAACTTGCAAAGGATATCGTCATCGACTTTTTAGAGAAACGGCATGACACTATACCTGAGACTGCTTAATTTTGTAAAACCCTATTATGTAAAACTCGTTTTTGCCATGATATGCATGGCCCTTGTGGCGGCAACAAACGGTTTAACGGCCTTTATTGTCAAACCAGTGCTGGACAAGATCTTTTTCGAGAAGAACCAAACGATGCTCTATATCATCCCCATAGGCGTTGTCCTTTTATATTTCCTCAAGGGGGTGTTCGCATATCTCCAGGCATACCTTATGGGTTACGTGGGACAAAGGGTCATAACAGACATACGGAATCTCATCTTCTTCAACCTGCAGCGTCAACCGCTTACCTTCTTCGATAAAACTCCCACCGGTGTCAGCATATCAAGGATCATGAATGATGTGAACCTTATTCAGAACACTGTCTCTGACTCCTTTACCGCGATCCTCCTGGACGCTTTTACCATAATCGGGCTCATATTCGTTGTCTTCTACAGAGATTGGAAGCTTGCGATCATAGCCTTTATCATCCTGCCCTTCGCAACCTATCCCATTGTCGCCTTCGGAAAAAAATTGCGGAAGATCAGCATAAAAACACAAAAATCGATAGCACGCCTCACGAGTTTTCTTCACGAAACCATCACTGGCCAGAGAGTGGTGAAGGCCTTTTCCATGGAGACATATGAAAACAAAAGATTCGAGGAAGAAAACGATGAAATGTTCATGATCATTCTCAAACGCACCAAGATCAGGGCACTGTCTCACCCTATAATGGAGGCCCTTGGAGGCGTAGCCATAGCGGTAATTATCTGGTACGGCGGGAAAGAGGTTATCTCCGGGGCTTCGACACCGGGCAACTTTTTTTCCTTCACTACAGCCCTTCTCATGCTCTACGAACCGATCAAAAAACTCAACAAAGAGAACCACAACGTGCAACAGGGACTCGCTGCAAGCGAGCGGGTTTTCGAGGTTATCGACAGGGAACCTGAGATACTGGAAAAACCCGACGCGATCCAGCTCGGGAGGGTCGGTGGGGCGATCGAGTTCAGAAACGTCTTTTTCAAATATGAAGACAAGATGATCCTCAACAACATCAGCCTGGAGATCAATAAGAACGAGGTGCTTGCGATAGTGGGGGAAAGCGGTGTCGGCAAGACAACACTTGCCAACCTTATCCCCAGATTCTATGACATAACAGAAGGAACGCTCCTGATCGATGGTGTCGACATCAGGGATGTCACGCTGGACTCATTGAGAAAAAATATTGCCCTCGTGACACAGGATATCATCCTCTTCAACGACTCCATTAAAAACAACATAGCGTATGGTGTCGTCCCTGACCAGGAAAGGCTGGAGA
>JAQTNJ010000326.1 GCA_028713955.1 Syntrophorhabdaceae bacterium | reverse complement strand
GGAGTATAACAACAGCCTTGACAGCCTCTCCCCATTTCTCATGGGGTATTCCGATCACCGCAACATCCTTTACTGCCGGATGTCCCCCAATGACATTTTCTACCTCCGAAGGAAAGACGTTCTCGCCACCGGTTATTATCATGTTGGCCTTTCTATCAACCAGATAATAGAAACCGTCGGCATCCCTTTTCGCCATGTCCCCTGCCGAAAACCACTCTCCCTGGAAAGCCTTCTTGGTCCTCTCAGGGTCTTTCCAGTATTCTGTAAATATTTCAGGGGTTCGTGCGTACAGCTCGCCAACTTCACCCTCAGGCACCTCTTTCCCCTCTTCATCGAGGATCTTGATCCGGTCTGTTGCAGACACCTCTTTGCCGATAGAGCTGAGTTTATTCAGCTGGTCTTCCGGTTTGAGTATGGTCACCGATCCGGCCTCTGTTGAGCCATATATCTCATAAAGTTCCGCACCCTTGAAGTAATCGATGATGGCCAGCTTTGTGTCCCTCCTGACCGGCGCCGAAGAGCAGAGAAGCTTTTTCATCGAAGAAACATCGTATTTATCCTTGTTCGGGTGGGCGAGCATCATGATGTAATGCGTCGGGACGAGGGAGACAAACGTGATCCGCTCATCCTGTATTATTTTCAGGATATCTTCAGGATCAAAGGATACGAGATTGCAAACATAACAACTGGCCCCGATATACGTAAAGACAAAAGAATAGAATACCGAGTTTATATGACACATGGGCATAACGAGGAGCCCCATATCGTCATGCCTGAAGCCGACATCTATAATATTGATGATAAATTCAGCAAGGGTTGCCTCGTGGTTCCTGACAACTCCTTTGGGCTTTCCCGTTGTCCCTGAGGTATACATGATCAACCAGGGGTCCGCGCCATCAACTGTCACAGGTGGTCCCTCAGGAGACGCTGCCGCTATGATCTTTTCATAGGATTGCCAGCCATCAGGGGTTGCGTCAGTTCCAAATAAAATGTAATTATTTTTGGGAATATTTAAATTCGGCCTGATATGGTCAATAATATCGGCTAATTCCCGGGCAACAATGAAGGCTTTCGATTCGGAATGGTTCACAATATATTCAATCTCCGGTCCGGCAAGTCTGAAGTTTATCGGCACTGCCACCTGTCCACCTTTTGATGCAGCAGCATATATCTCCATCCACTCTATACAATTATAGGCGAGAATTGCAAATTTGTCTCCTTTTTCAACACCAATGGCAGCCAGGGCATTTGACAGCCGGTTCGACCTATCGTTCCATTCCCTGAAGGTCAGTTGGCGGAACTTATCCTTGACAGCCACCTTGTTCGGAATATTAAGTGCCTGAACCTCCATTATCTTGCCCGCGGGCAACCATTTGCTTTTAAGCATCTTCTACCTCCTTTTAGCAGCTATCAGCTTTCTGCTGATATCGTGAAATGTGAAAAGTGAAAAGTTAAAACATCTTACGGGTTTCATCCCCTTGCGCCGAACGCCGAACGCCGAACGACCTTTTTTGCAATCCCGATATACGATATACGAACTACGATATACGGTTTGCTGTGCGCTATGCTCATTTCTTATATACAGGAATTCTTTTTTCCATGAATGCGGCAACGCCTTCTTTGGCTGCCTCGGTGCAGGCAATCTCACCGAAACCCCGGTAGCCGATTTCCAGGGCATCGGCAAAACGTTCCGCCTGGGCCCCTTTCTCAACTGTTTTGATAATGATGGATATCGACTCTTTACTTAAAGCGAGCTTGCCGGCCGCAGGGTTCTCCGGCATTTCCATCTTCGGGATATCTACCCTTCCATCGGGGATCCTCCTGATTCTGCCCGTGAGATTATTAACCTCCCTGATGGCCTCTTCGATCATCTCATAATAACTATTTGTTACCTTGCTCACCATGCCTATCTCCAAAGCCTCTTTTACGTTGATCGGTCTTGCCAGACAGAGCATCTCATGGAAGAGTCCTGCCCCTTTCGGCCACTTCCGGTATGGAACAATTGTTCCTCCTATGGCGGGCAGTATACCGAGCATGATCTCCGGAAACTGAAATCTCGCGTTTGCAGTTGCCACCATGCTGTGGCAGCGGATCGCCAGCTCTAATCCTCCGCCGAGCGCCACACCGTTTATAGCGGCCACAATGGGTTTGCCAAGCTGGTCCATGTAAGGCTGTACCTTTGCCCAATCCCTGGCTGCCTGGGTGCCCTTTTCTATATCACCCAGCATGTCAGGGAAAGTGCCGATGTCAGCCCCGGCTGAAAATGCTGCTGTACCGTATCCGGTGAGGACAAACCCCTTTGTGTTCGGGTCATTTTCATACTCTTTCAACAGGGCCATGATTTCATTATTCAACTCTTCACGTATGGCGTTCATTGCCTGCGGCCGACGTATGGTAATGATCTTCACGCCATCGATCTCGTCTAATAGAATGTATCGCCTGAAGTTCTGGTACTCTTGATATGCCCTCTTTGGTCCCGGAAAGCCGCCTCTTGCAGCCTGAAATTTATTTACAATCTGACGTGTTGTATCCTCGCCCATGTCGAGCATGATATCCATCGGCCCCTTGTTGAAGCCAAGGGCAACCTGGCAGCCAAAGTTCAGGTCCTCCGGTGTTCCAATGCCGCGATCCACGATATCGAAAGACTGTGAAAAGAGAACCCCCAGCAACCTATCCCTGACCATGTTTATTTTGTCTTCAGGGACATCGGGGGTGCTGCCCGGTTTCTTTGTTTCCCAGGGCTGTGCGGCCTTCAGGGCAGGTGATGGCAGGTAATGATCCCCCTCTTCCATCTGCAGAGTGTTTCCTTCAAAAACAACATTATTACCCTTCGTTGTATTCAGTGTCCGGAAAGGTCCTTCTGAAACAAATTTTTCAGCTACATGGTCAATTATACCGGCAGTTGCGTCATCGAGGAGATGAGCCGCCTCATTACACCAGTTGTTCCATATTCTTCCCAACATCAAACAGACCGCATTATTTGTT
>JAQTNJ010000325.1 GCA_028713955.1 Syntrophorhabdaceae bacterium | reverse complement strand
TGACGACGAGACCCCGTAAGTACGCCTTGAGCCGGTCGTCCCGGTACTCACCCCCGCCGCCTTCTCCATCCCAGATCGCGTTGGGGTAAAGCTGTTTGCCCATGGCGATCTCCTGTTCCTCCGAGACGAGCATCAGCTGGTTCTGGCCTGTTACAGGGTTGACCGCGCAACTGCTGAAAAGAGTAAAGGTGAGGAAAAGGAGAGGAATTACCAACATAAGCCGCAAGGCCCTTGTACTCGCGTGCTCCATATATCCATTATTGTATCCTTTTAGCCCGGTTTGTCAAGTTTGAAGGAACCGATAGCGTGAAAAGTGAAACGTGAAAAGTGAAAGGTGGGGAAACCCGTAATTCGTGAATCGTAATTCGTAATTGGATGAAACCGGTGAAAGGCGAAAGGTGTCATTGCGAGCGGAGCGCGGCAATCTCATTCAATAGATTATGCCCTATAGACCGCCACGTCGCTTTGCTCCTCGCGATGACTATAAAGAGTAAGCTCCATGTCTTTCGATATACTATCTACGATATACTATTCACTATTTACTGCTTCCATGGTATATAGACTGATATGGAAAATCCAAGGTTGAGATGGATTGAGGCACATCCGATTGTTCAGGACGGCAAAGAACTGATACTCCTCAGGGACATGGAAGGTATAACGGAGAACGCCTTCATTGTGCCGAGGGAAGTGGCCTTCATGATCTCCCTCATGGATGGGACAAGGGCCATCAGGGACATCCAGGAGGAATATATGAGGGTTTCCGGTGAACTGGTCTACTTAGAGCATATCCAGGGGCTTGTTGATGCCCTCGATTCCAACCTCCTTCTCTTCAATGAGCATTACACGGATTGCCTCGCGCAGATGCGCGAGGAATATGCGAAGACCCCGGTAAGGGAACCCTTTCTCGCCGGAAAGAGTTATGCAGCAAACAGGATGGAACTGCTTACGTTCCTCGATGAGATGTTTAAGGGGACAGAGGGCAACAAATATACAGGCCAGGAGATAACCGGTATCCTCGCCCCCCACATAGATTATCCGAGAGGCGTGGAGGTCTACAGGGAGACCTACAGGTACCTGAGGTCTGTCGAAAAACCCCTCATCATTATCCTGGGGACATGCCATCGCCCTACCGAGGGAATCTGGAGCATATCGGTAAAGGATTTTGCAACGCCCCTCGATGTTATTCCCCACCCGGAAGGACTGTGCAGCCTGATATGTGAAAATGATGTTCTGAAACGGTATATCGATGAATGGCCGCACAGGAGCGAACATTCCATTGAGCTTCAACTCCCGCTTATCCAGTTCATGGCGCACAATGATTTCGAGATGCTCCCCATCCTCACCGGCTCTATGCAGGAATTCATAGACGGGCAAAAAGGCATTGACGACGGGGAGATCGCCGGAATTGTCGAGAATTTCAAGTCGGTCCTCGACAACTACGGCAAACCATATATCATTATCTCCGGCGCTGATCTTGCGCACATCGGGGCACAGTTCGGGGACCGGTACGCGCTCGACATCGGTACCCTTGCAGGTTCGAAAGGAAAGGACGAAACGATCCTCGATTCTGTGAAAAATGTCGATCCGAAAGGATTTTTCGAGGCAATAAGGGCGGAGAGGGATTCAAGGAGGATATGCGGTCTCACGCCGATCTTTTTCCAGCTCTGCCTGCTGCAGGACAGCCTGTGCGACGTCGTCAGCTATAAACAGTGGACAGACGGCAAATCCTCGGTGAGCTTCGCAGGCGGGGTGTTTTATAAGAAACCATAAGCAAATATCGTGAAACGTGAAAGGTCATAGGTGAGAGGCAATAGGCGAGAGGTGAGAGGTGATAGGTCATTGCGAGCGTAGCGCGGGGTAGTGTCATTGCGAGCACCTTTCCCTATGTCATTGCGAGCGTAGCGCGGCAATCTCATCTTTTGAGATCGCCACGTCGCTTTGCTCCTCGCGATGACAACAAAGAGTATGGCTCCTCGCGATGACAACAAAGAGTATGGCTCCTCGCGATGACAACAAAGAGTATGGCTCCTCGCGATGACAGTACGATTAAATAACCTTGAACCTTGAACATAGAACGTTGAACAGTTTTCAGAGGATGAGATATGAAAAGGATCTATGAAGACAACTCATATTCGATCGGGAGGACTCCGCTTGTACGGCTCAATAAGGTGACCGGCGGTGCAAAGGCAACTGTCCTGGCGAAGATCGAAGGCAGAAACCCCGCGTACTCGGTTAAATGCCGTGTAGGCGCCGCAATGATCTGGGATGCGGAAAAGACCGGGAGACTGAAACCGGGTATGGAGATCATCGAGCCCACGTCGGGGAATACCGGGATCGCACTCGCCTTTGTCGCCGCGGCACGGGGCTATAAGATTACCCTCACCATGCCGGAGACGATGAGCATCGAGCGCAGGAAGGTCTTAAAGGCCCTCGGCGCTGATATTATTCTCATCGAGGGGACAAAAGGCATGAAGGGTGCTATTGATAAGGCCGAAGCGATCGCAAAGGGCGACCCGTCACGATACTTCCTCCCGCAGCAGTTTGAAAACCCTGCAAATCCGGCCATCCATGAGGCAACGACGGCGGTGGAGATATGGGATGATACGGAAGGGAAGATGGATGTATTGGTCTGCGGTGTCGGTACCGGTGGGACAATAACCGGTGTAAGCCGTTATTTCAAGAAGACCAGAGGTAAAAATATCACCTCCGTTGCCGTAGAGCCGATTCATTCACCGGTACTTACTCAAGTGAGAAACGGTGAGGAGCTAAAACCAGGTCCACACACAATCCAGGGTATCGGCGCCGGCTTCGTGCCGAAGGTGCTCGACCTCTCTCTTGTTGACAGGATCGAGACTGTAAGCAACGACGAGGCCATGTTGATGGCGCGCCGCCTTGCGCGGGAAGAGGGTATCTTAAGCGGCATATCCTGCGGCGCCGCGACGCACGTCGCAATACGCATCGCCCATGAACCGGCAAACGCGGGGAAGAT
>JAQTNJ010000324.1 GCA_028713955.1 Syntrophorhabdaceae bacterium | reverse complement strand
AAGACAAGAGCATCCCGGAGGATTACCGCGACCGGATAACCTCTCTTTTGGAAGATTTCGATATCCTTCCGAGAAGCAAAAAGACCGCACAGCGGGTAGAGTCTGCCAGGGAGTTCTTGGAGAGGCAGAAGCAGGCGGGTGAGGATGTCACGATTCCCGAGTCGATGCTTAACCGGATCGAACGCTACGGCAAAACCCATTGGCGGGAGCTGACGCTGGATCAGTTGAGGGAGATCCACGACCAGGCGAAGATGTACGAACACCTGGGGAAGATGAAAAACAAGCTCCTCAAGGCCCGGCAGAAGAAGGATTTTGAAGCGACGGTCCAGGGGCTTATTGACGAGATCTCGAAGAATTGGGGAATCAAACAGGCGGGGCCTGCGGACATCGAGGCCATGTTCCTCGAACCTTCGGCGCTGGAGGGAATGGGCCAGTTCAAGGACTCCTACCTCGGATCGCTGACCAAAGTGGAAACCTACCTGAGGCGGCTGGATGGGTTCAAGGACATGGGGCCGGTATGGGAGAGGACTTACCTTCCTGTCAAAGAGGCGTCGGATGCCGAATATAGAAACCTGGCCGATATAACGGGCAAGCTGCAAAAACTCTTCGAGCCGATGAAAAAGACGCTCACGAAAGAGAAATTCAAGATCCCCGGCGTGAACCAGTTTGTCACGAGGGAGACCGTCATCATGGTTGCCCTGAATTCAGGGAACGAAGGAAACCTGAACGCCCTGAAAAATACCATCTACAAGTGGGACGACGCCCAGATCCAGGCGATATTGAACAACGTGACGCCGGATGAATGGAAGCTCGTCCGGGGGGTCTGGGATCTGTTTGAGGAGCAATTCCCAAAACTGTCCGAAGTCTACAAGAACCTATCCGGCGTGAACCTCAAGAAGGTCGAGGGGGATTACTTCCCGTTGGTGTTCGATCGGAAACTCTCCTGGATTGCCGACAAGAACGCCACGGAGCAGGAGCTTAGGGACTTCTTCAAGTCGATCTACACAAGACCCTCCGTCAAGAGCGGATCGACAATAGAGCGTGTCGGCGGGACTCTTCCCCCGAAGCTGAAATTCACCGTGATCTTCGACAAACTGGCCGAAATTAACCACTATATTACCCATGCCGAAGCGGTTAGAGACGTGCAGAAGATCCTCGGAGATCCAAGGGTAAGGGCGGCAATCGAGGGGACGCCTGCGGGGATTGGCGGTGCGGTAGGCTATCGGGAGATGATGACCTGGCTGCAGGACGTGGCGCGTCAAAAGGCTGATCCTTTGTCGGCGGTGGAGTCTGCGATTAAAACCGCCCGAATCAACACGACTGCGGTGGCGATGGCATGGAAGTTCTCAACGGCTGCGGTGCAATGGCTGGGGATGGGGAACAGCATCTACAAACTCGGAATGGGGGAGATGGCCAAAGGATTGGCGGAGTTTTACACCAACCGGGAAGCGATGGTCGAGCGGATTAAAGGGATGTCTGCGGAGATGGCCGGCCGGGCGAAGTCGTTTGATCGTGAGTTGCGGGACGCTTACAACCGGATCGGCCTGGAGCATTTCCGGGGGTCTCAGGCGCTGAAGGATTCGTTTTTCTCACTGATCTCGTTGATGGACATGGCTGTTGCCTATCCGACGTGGTTGGCGGCCTACAACAAGGGCATGAAGGATTATTCAGACGAGACGAAGGCGGTGGAATTTGCCGACATGACCGTGCGGATGACGCAAGGAAATGCCCTGGCCAAGGACCTGGCCGGGATTCAGAGGGGGTCGGAACTAAAAAAGATCATGTCGATGTTCTACACCTTCTTCTCCGCATATCATCAGATGATGTCCGACGCTTGGCTGAAGTTCAAGTTCGACAAGACGGGACAGAATTTCAGCGATTTGGTGAAAGCCTGGTGGTGGCTGACCATCGGTCCGGCGGCGATAGATTATCTCATGAAGGAGCGGGATGTGCCTTCTCCTGGGGATTTCCTGAAGAACGTCCTTCAGATGCGCCTTACGGCCTATCCGGTGATCCGGGACCTGACCGGGGCGGTGCTGACGGATTATGATTATCAGTTCTCCCCGGTGGCTCGGGCGGGGGAGGTGGTGGCCCGGGGGGCAAAGGAAGCCGTGAAGCTCTTCACGCCTGGGGAAGAGGCGGAACTGGACAAGCTGTTGAAATACGGAATCGAGTCGGCCGGGTATGTGTTTGGACTCCCGACCGGGCAGGCGGTAGTCACCATGCAGGGGTTGATTGATTTAATGAACGGGGACACTTCGGACCCGACGAGGCTGATGTTCAGGGCTCCTCGGGAAGAGGAATAGGAGGCACATCATGACAGTATCGACGACGATCAACAAGGAAAGTTTCGACGGGGACGGGGTTACAGTAGCCTTCCCGTTTACCTTCAAGGCGCTGGAAGAGACGGACATCAAGGTTATCGTCCGGAGCGCTCTGGGTGTCGAAACGACTCTGACCAAGGACACGCACTACACCGTTGCGGTGAATGCCACGGTCGGCGGGACGGTCACGCTGATCGGTACTTACGCGGCGGCTCCCCCGGCAAGCGGGGAGACGGTCGTGGTGTACCGGGACGTCCCTTATACCCAGGAGATTAACCTGGTTGAGAATGATCCGCAATATGCGGAGGTTCTTGAGGAAGGGTACGACCGGGCCGTCATCCTGATCCAGCAGTTGAAAGATTTGCTCAGTCGGGCGCCGCTGCTGCCAATTACCGCCGGAGTTGCCAACTTGGCCCTTCCGGAACCGGATGCGTCCAAGTATCTTCGCTGGAACATAGCAGGGGACGCGCTGCAAAATGTTGGCCTGTTGTCTGCGGATCTCCCGGTTGATGGAGATTTGGCCACGTTTTTGGAAACGCCTTCGTCTGCTAATCTCGCCGCCGCCGTCACGGACGAAACGGGCAGCGGAGCGCTGGTATTTGCGAACTCGCCGACTATTACAACACCGACAATATCAGGACATCCGGTAATTGAGGGAGTCACGCC
>JAQTNJ010000323.1 GCA_028713955.1 Syntrophorhabdaceae bacterium | reverse complement strand
GGGTTGTCCATGCTAAAAAATGATTGAATGTTTGTAAAATAGAAGTTATACTTCTAATATGCAAACCTTAATAAAAAGAAATGCGGAATCAACCATTCTGAATGATCTCCGTACATTCCCTGTTGTCGCTATATTTGGCCCCCGTCAGTGTGGAAAATCCACCCTTGCAAAAATGCTTCGGAAACACATCAAGAACTTTTTGTATCTCGATCTCGAAAGCCCCGCAGATCTGAGAAAACTCGATGACCCTGAGCTTTTTTTTGATGCCAACAAAGAAAACACCATCTGCCTCGATGAAATCCAGCGCAAACCCGATCTGTTTCCTGTCCTGAAAAGCTTTATCGACCGCTACAGAAAAACCAGCAGGGTTATTATTCTTGGTTCGGCATCGGGAGATTTGATACGTCAAAGCTCAGAATCGCTGGCCGGGAGAATATCCTTTATTGAATTAACGCCTTTTGTCATGACAGAAGTTGCAGACCTGCGGAATTATGCCTTGTCTTTCCATTGGTTCCGTGGCGGATATCCTGACAGCCTCCTATCACCTGATGACAGTACAAGCAACCGGTGGAGAGAAAACTTTATCCGCACCTTCATAGAACGGGACATCCCTCAACTCGGAGTCAACATACCTGCCCTTAAACTCCGTAGATTTCTTACAATGTGCGCTCATAATCAGGGACAGCTTTTAAACAGTTCCAAGCTTGCCGGGTCCCTCGGTGTTTCATACCACACTATCAGAAATTATATCGACCTCCTCGAGCAGACCTTTGTCGTCCGTACGCTCAAACCCTATGAGCCAAATATTAAAAAGAGGATTATCAAATCACCAAAGGTGTATATCAGGGATTCGGGTCTGCTTCATAGTTTACTCGAAATAGAAAACTTTAATGAACTGATGGGACATCCGGTCTTCGGGGCCTCCTATGAGGGGTTTGTTCTGGAGAATATCCTGGCAGAACTACAGAATTGGAGAGGCCTTTTTTACCGGACATCATCCGGCAATGAGATCGATCTTATCCTGACAAAAGGTACAAAAAGGGTTGCCGTAGAGATCAAGGCATCAAAAGCGCCGAATCTCTCAAGGGGATTCTGGGGTGCCCTTGATGATATGCGGATCAATGACGCATGGATCATCGCGCCCGTAGAAGAATCGTACCCTATAAAACAGAGGGTAACAGTCTCGGGGATGGATCACTTCATCAGACATATGAAAGGAAATGGACATTGAAACAAGGATATTGAGTGGTCTAAACGAGTCGCAGCGGGAGGCAGTAACAGCCATTGACGGCCCTGTTATCGTTGTTGCCGGTCCCGGCACAGGGAAGACCCTTACCATCGTCAGGAGGATAGCCTATTGTATCTATCGGGGGGTACAACCAGGGCATGTCCTCGCCGTAACATTCACGAACCGCGCCGCACAGGAGATGAAAGAGCGCACCCGCACCTTCCTTGGAAAGGATTCCGGCGCCGTGTTTACCGGCACGTTTCACATGCTGGGACTGACGATCATCCGTGACAATACACCACAGGATTTTGTAATCTACGCAAGAAATGAGCAAATCAACTTCTTGAAGACCATACTTAAGGATCAGGGCGGAAAGGCCCAGGAGGCAGCAGAAAGGATATCCCGTATAAAAAATCTCTTAACGGACGCAGACCGTGAGATACGGCCCGTCTATGAACAATACCAATCATTGCTCCGCGAAAAGAACGCCTTTGACTTCGATGACCTGATCCTCACGCCGATAGAGATGCTGGGCAACGACGCCCTGCTCGGAAAGTACAGGGACAGGTTCAGGTATATCATTGTCGATGAATATCAGGACATAAACCCGGCACAGTACAGGCTCTTAAGGCTCCTCGCGGGAGATAAGGGCAATATCTGCGTTGTCGGCGATTCAGACCAGGCGATATACGCCTTCAGGGGCGCCGATATATCGAATTTCCTGAATTTTGAAAAGGATTTTATCGGTGCCGGGAGGATAACCCTGAGCCATAATTACCGCTCAACGGCCACCATAGTCCGGGCTTCGGATATGGCGATCCGGAACAACATACACAGGATCGGACGGACGCTCGATCCCGTCAGGGGGGACGGGAAACGGATCACCGTTGTCTCCGTGCCGGACGAAAAGGCGGAAGGGGAATTTATCGTCAACGAGATCGAGACAAGGATCGGCGGCACGAGCCACTACCAACTGCTGAACCCCCGATACGGAGAGGGCGCATCCGATACCGCCTGCAGCTTCTCTGATTTTGCGGTGGCCTTCAGGACAAACGCGCAGGCAGAAACAATAGGAGAGGTCTTCGAGACGTCGGGGATCCCCTACCAGATACTCGGTAACCGGTATCACGGAAAAGGCAAAACCATTGCAGATATCATTGCGCGGCTCAGGGAGTATACCGGCAGTAACAACGGGGCCGTCCTGACGGCAGCAACCTCCGTGAATGACCTCGTCGGGAAGGTCCTCGAAGAACTTGACGTTGAAGATGCTGGTCTGTCGTACCGGTTCTTTGAAGATCTTATCAGGATGCATATTGCCGACGGCAAGATGGCCACTCTGAACGATATCCTCAATACGCTGAGCCTCCTCACGCCCCTCGACGATTTCGACCCGCGGGCGGATGCCGTTACGCTTATGACCCTTCACGGGGCAAAAGGGCTTGAGTTTAAGGTCCTCTTCCTGACGGGGGTCGAAGAAGGCCTGATACCCTACACCCTCCGGAATGGTTGTGACGATATAGAGGAGGAGAGAAGACTTTTCTATGTCGGCATGACGAGGGCAAAAGAGGAACTCTTTCTCGTTCATGCCCGTCGCAGATTTCTTTATGGCAAGGACACAACCCCGCAGCCGTCACCATTTATCAGGGAAATACCTGAAATGTTTACGCAAAAAGCAATTGTGCCTGATAAAACAAAAAAACGCCGGAAAAAGCAGATGAAGTTATTTTAGGCCATTGACGTAGCCTTTTTCAGTATTATATTAATCGGATACGGAGG
>JAQTNJ010000322.1 GCA_028713955.1 Syntrophorhabdaceae bacterium | reverse complement strand
CTGTCCTTCTATCTCGATCATGCCCCGCGTGGGTCTGTCCAGCCCTGCAAGAAGATTTAAGAGCGTTGTTTTGCCGGAGCCGCTTTTCCCGAAGAGGGCAACAATATCGCCGGCAGCCACCACGAGATTTGTCCCCCGGAGCGCGGGTTCGCCCTGTTCATCATCACCGTAATATTTCCAGAGATCTGCAACACGTATAACAGGCTGCATTCCTAAAAAGACCATATTTTTAGGGAAATGGCAAATAGGCAAAGAGACTGATATGTTTACAAGGCGGCGGCGAGGAATTATAATCCATGTATGGCAAAGGTCAAAATGTTCCTTACGCTGTTGGCTGTGTTTTTCGTGTTGTTCAACTGTTCTCCATCGGTCCGGCAGGTGCAGCCGCGCCTTGAGGTTGTAAAGTCTGTTGACCTTAAAAGATACGTGGGCACGTGGTATGAGATCGCAAGCTACCCTGCGAGTTTTCAGAAGGGCTGCACGGCAACGAAGGCCATATACGCGCTACTGGACGATGGAAGGGTCGATGTCCTCAACGAGTGCAAAAGAGGCGCGCCCGATGCCGAACCGAGCCGGGCGAAGGGGAAGGCGAAGGTTGTTGATATTACAACAAACGCGAAGCTGAAGGTTACCTTCTTCTGGCCGTTTTACGGCGACTACTGGATAATCGACCTTGGCAAAAACTACGAATATGCCGTTGTCGGCCACCCGTCAAGAAAATACCTGTGGATCTTAAGCCGGGAACCGCGGATGGACGAAACCCTCTACAACACGATCCTTGAACGCCTCAGGAATGAGAAAGGCTATGACATTACGAAGCTTGTCAAGACGCCCCAGCCATAATACGGCTCATAGTTCATGGCTCATGGCAAGACCACTCAATAACCAATAACCAAACACCAATCACCATTTAATTCACAATAACCAATGACCGAATACCCAAACGGGAAGAAATGCCGGCAAGTCTTTTTGGTTATTGAATATTGGTTATTATTTGGTGATTGGTTATTGGTGTTTGGTGATTCTCTCTTAGGCTGCTTTTCTTGCCGGAAGGTAGATGAGAAAGGGTGTATAGGGGACAAGGAGGACGTTGTGCGGCCTCGCGATCTCTTCCTCTTCGACGAGCCCGAGGCTTGAGAGATAGGGGAATCGTACCTCAGATGTCGAGCATAATCTTGGTTCCAAGGGTTCATGGAAGACCTCAAGACGGCGGAGGATCTTCGTATCGCTGTAAAATCCGGCAAGCGGGTCGACGAGGTAGGACATTGCCTCTTCCCGTGACGGAAAGGGCTCAAGGGTCGTTATTTTTTCTGCAGTCTGCTCTGCTTTAATAGAAAATTGGCCGTGCCAGATCCCCGACACCTCATAGGCGTCATACCTCCCCTCCATATCCTTGCAGGTGTGGATCGCAAATGGCGTATGTTCTACCGGCATCCCGGAGAGGATCCTGTAGAGGAATGTGATGAGGGAGCCGCTGATGCCGCAATGGATGAAATAGACGGCAGGCTGCCCTGTCAAGGGGTCGACCACGTAGGTGCGGATATTCACCTGGTCGAAGGGGATAGGAGGGGTGGGGACCGTCGCCGCACCGCTTGTCTTTCCCCTGAAGATGACGAGGGAGAGGAAGGTCTTTCCCTTCTGCACCTCGGCAAGCTGCAAATTTTGCGGTATACGGGCTAAAAGTCGCTGTACAGGGATAAGGTACGAAACATAAAGCATATCGTGGAGACGCATCTCCACAGAGAAAAGCTTTTTGAGCATACTCACAGGAGATACTATAGGACATTTATTCAATAAAAACAATGCTGCAAGCCCACGACCTGCAAGGGGTTGACATTGGCAGAGAAATGTATATGCTAATGCATACCGTTATTGCGCAACGAGCAATAACAGACTGAAGGAAAGGAGTGTAATATGTTTGAGGTATCTGACATGGCAGGTGAAATGATCAAGCAATTTCTTGAAGGTAAAAACGGTCCTCAATCCATTCGGGTCATGATGACAGAGGGTGGGTGATCGGGGCCCTCATTGGGTATGGCTCTGGATGAGCCACATGATGATGACCAGATCTTTAATGAAAAGGGTGTTACGTTTATCATGAACAAGGAACTTTTTGAAGAGGTAAAACCGGTCAGCATCGATTTCGTGAAGTCTGCCATGGGCGCAGGCTTTATGATACAATCGGAGCTCTCGAAGAAGGCTGAAGGTGGTTGCGGAAGCGGTTCCTGCAGCTGCTGAAAATAATTACCAGGGCATACCATGTCCTCCATGAGATGATGCGGTATGCCCCTTACACATGCGGGCGATAATCATCACGGGAGTGTTTGATGTCTTTCAATAAAATCAATTGCGCCGTTTTTCTCGTCTTTGTTCTGTTCCTTATGTTTTTCCCTTGTGCCGTGGGTGCCCAGGAAGAGTGCCTGTCACCGGAGGACAAAAAGGTTTTTATGGAGATGTATTCCGATGTCGTTGAAAAGGGGCAGACCCAGAGGGTAGAGGAAGTAAAACAGTTCTTAAGAACCCACGGGTGCGCGAAAGAGATGGATGAGGCGGAAAAACGCGCGCAGGAGATCGTCAAGGGTATGATGAAACAAGAAGATCAATAATAACCAATCACCAATAACCAAGCTCTATTTAACCCGGATTTTTCATCAGGATGAGCGTTGGTGTCGGCCTTGCTATTTCCGGGGCCCACGTCGCCCCCTCCACGAACAAAGTCCGTGGAGCCTCCCCCTCTCACTCGTGAACTCGCTATAGGTTCCTATTTGCAAACACGCTGGATAAAGACAGTGAATAGTGAACGGTGAATAGCAAGCCCGACACCAACGCTCTACGGTGAAGTACCGGGGTTTAAAACTTTTCACTTTTTACCTTTCACATTTCACAGGTCATGCGAGCATGACACATTACACGTGATTGCGGAGCATTAGTTCAACGGGATGCGGGTTCAGGTAGTGCTGTGTTTTCAGGTACGGCTCATCATATTTTCGCACGTAGTGATTGAGGATTGTCAC
>JAQTNJ010000321.1 GCA_028713955.1 Syntrophorhabdaceae bacterium | reverse complement strand
TCCGAAAAACATCCCTGATAATGTTGTCACCATGAATTCAATAGTCCGCATCAAAGACTTGGATACTGGCGAAGAAAAGACATTCACTCTTGTCTTTCCAGGCAAAACAAATATTACCGAAAAGGCTATTTCAATACTGGCACCAATAGGGACTGCCCTAATCGGTTACGGGGAAGGGGACATAATAGAATGGAAGGTCCCAGCGGGAACAAAAAGATTCCAAGTAATGGAAGTTATCTATCAGCCAGAAAGACTAGGCAATTACGATCTGTAATTCTCAACATATAATTTCACTTAATCAATTTAGTAGTAGGTGAAGTCAATAAACAATGTTTTTCATTCTCTACATTCCTCTGCCCTTCTTTCCCGTCCGATCCTTTTCTTAAGATTGTACTGTTTGTTAGGGATGATAGGAATGTCCTTCAACTGTTTATAGATCGCGGTATGCTTCACGACGATGCTTGACGCGCATGATTGTTACCTTTTTTGTTGCATTGTCAATCTCGTAAAGGACACGATAGTCTCCGATGCGCAGTCTCCAGTCCTTTAGTGAACCTTTTATTTTTCTGCTTTCTCGTGGGTGAGGGTTTGAAGGAAGTTCTTTGATCTTTGCCGTAATCTGTGAAAATAATGTTCGCGAGAGTTTATTGAGGTCTTTTTCGGCGTGCCGTTCTACATAAAGTTCATAGGGCATTATCACGTTCCGTCAGGTAGTCTTTGAATTTCCTTACCTGCATACCACCCATGCGTATTTTTTCAAGGTCTGCAAGGTCTTCTTTATCTTCGAGCTTTTCAAGTAATTCACGGTAGTCGTTGATTTCAATGATTACGGCGCTTGGTCTGCCGTCTTTCATTATCACCTGTGGTTTAGCCTTCATGATACTCTTTGCCATTGAATATCTCCTTATTCTTAAGATGATATTATTATATCTTCTTTTTCGTATCTTAGCAATTACATCTTAAAAGGAAGGGCCTGGAAATTCTTTACCTGTTGCACTGATCCGATCCTCTTTTTAAGATTGTACTGCTTGTAATGAATAACGCCTGTATACTCATTCTCAAAAGACGTTTCATAAACCTTGTGATCCTCTGTAAATTCCCCAAGGCCAATAGGAAGTGCTGACTTGACCTCTAACGACTCGTGAAGCCCCCGGCTTGAAAAATACCGCTTTTGTCCGTCATAACGGGGATCATCAAGTTTCTTGCACATATACCCGCCCACAACATAGGCCCCCAGGTTATCAACATTATCTATAGCGTTGATTTTGATGAAGCCTTGACCCCATATCTTTGAAAGATCGTTAGCAGGAATGAAAGGCATATTGTATAGCACAACATGAAAATGAATTACACCACCGCGACCGCCCTTTATACCGCCCTTTCTTTCTCCATCCTGGAACTGAACGACAACAGTATATATGAGCTTATAGCCTATACGGTACGACAGCCGTTGATGAAACTTTTTAAATTCGTAGTTAGCTGTCTTGAAATCGGTTATATCATCCTTGAATGTAAGGGTAAGGAACTTGGGTAATTCATGCCCCCATTTGCCCACATTTGCGTTTATAGAGCGTTTTATGTGCTTACTTGCCCTTGATATGCTTTTCTTTCTTATTTCTTGTATCTGCTCTTCTGTCTTTCCCTCAATACTATCTTCTTTCTTGTCATTTTGTCTCTTTGGCTTTCCTTTCTTATTGACTTGAAGACCTTCATACTCATACACCTCCAATACATCACCGGAGCGAATAGTTTTATATTTATATAGATCATGATTAATCTTTTTATGAGAGAAATACTGTTTATAAATTTCTGCTTGAGTGTTCCTATAATCAAGTAAAGTAGAACCCTCTTTAACTTTTGCAGCGTTCGCGCCCCGCAAGCATCGCGCCGGAGAGAGTATCTCCGGCACTGCGCTTGCACGGGAACTGTTATTGTCATGTTCGTCTACTACAAAAACAGACCCCTTTTCACCCCTCCCCTTTTTTGAAGGGGATGAAAAGGTTTCTTCTGCAAGCCTGATCCAGTCATCTATTTTCAACTTTGGATCAGGGTTATCGGAGCATTGAGATTCTACGGCCTTTTGTGTTTTAGCAAACGACTTTTCCCGATCTATCTGGTAAACATAGCGGTCACCAGCAGTTTTTGTCGCTCCCGCTGGTGCTCCGCTCCTCTCTGCTTCCTTGTTTTTTTCTCGTATCGATGGTTTAAGGTCTGCAATGGTTATTGACGGATCGAGAGGGTATGCTATAATAGGCATGAGCCTCCTTCACCTCTTGAGTGTGTTTGAGGATCAGCCCAAAGCCACCGAGCACCCGCCAAGATGTTACGGTGGCTTTCTTTTTGTTCCCTTTTTTTATAGCTAATTTCTAAATGATTTCTAAGACGGTTGTGAAGCCTTGATACATAAGGCGTTAGGGCGGGTTCGAATCCCACCCTCTCCGAATATAACTATTCAATATCATTGATAAATTAATTTCATTTTCTGTCCGATAACTGTCCGATAGAATATCCATCTTTCTTTTTTGCAAGCGCTTGCAAAAACTGTTTATTTAAATGCTGAGTTTAAAACAAATCGTATTTTATTTTTTAGTTTAATATTCAAACGGAAAATAGCTGGCCCTCATGTTCTTCCTGCTATACGTAACACAATCAATGATCTTCAACATGTCGTGAACTACAGTTGGTAATTGACAGGTTACCCTTGTAAAATACATAAAATTGTAGGAAGATGGAAATAAGTGGCCCATCGGGAATAATTTTTATTAACAGGAGATGATTATTTAATTTCTAAAGGACCATGCGTCTTACAGAAAGGTCTGAAAGGACAAGGGAGGGTGTATAAGATGAAACTTCGTACTTTATTTTTACTGATAGTACTGGCTGCGGTGAGCGTGTTCGCCGCACTCAACTGGAGTTCGTTTACTGTACCGACAACTCTCTCTGTAGGGTTCGGTGCCATTCAGGCACCGCTCGGGCTCATCATGTTGGGGTGCACCGCCTTCCTTACCGCACTATTCATTCTCTTTTTGATCTTTATCCAG
>JAQTNJ010000320.1 GCA_028713955.1 Syntrophorhabdaceae bacterium | reverse complement strand
TCGACGAAAGCTGAGAGCGAAGGGCTGAGAGCAGAGGGCAAAGGGCGGAGAGCAGAGAGCCGGGAGCCAGGTTCTATGTTCAAGGTTCTACGTTCAATGTTTGACATTTTAGTGTCATCGCGAGGCGTCTCATCCTTACCGTCATCGCGAGGCGTCTCATCCTTACCGTCATCGCGAGGCGAAGCCGTGGCGATCCCCTGAGTGAGATTGCCGCGTCGCTCCGCTCCTCGCAATGACAGAGGGGAAGATACTCGCAGCGACAAACCGCCACGCCCTGCGGGCTCGCAATGACTACCCGGAGAAGTACTGTCTGCCGAGGACTGTTTTTTTGTCTGCTGCCTATTGTCCTTGCCTTGCCTTGGATCTATTGACGACTGACGACTATCGACTATCGGCTGCCTTATTGTTGTTCCCCTGATCCCCGCGAGTTCCCTGCCGCCTTTTATCCTCTGCGCGATCTCCACGGCCTGCCTCTCGCCCATCCCGTAAACGAGGATATCTGCTCTGGAATCGACGAGGATCGACCTCCGCACCGCGTTATCCCACCAGTCATAGTGGGCAAACCTCCGCAGGCTCGCCTCAATGCCGCCAATGACGATCGGCACGTCATTGTATGCCTCCCTCACTCTGTTTGCGTACACTATTGCGGCCCTGTCAGGTCTGAGCCCGGGTACCCCTCCCGGTGAATAGTCGTCCTTTTTTCGCGGTCTTTTGCCGGATGTGTAGTTTGCCACCATCGAATCGAGGTTCCCGGCTGTGATACCGAAGAACAGACGGGGTTTCCCCAGTCGCTTGAAATCATCTGTTGTTCTCCAATCCGGCTGGGCGATGATGCCCACCCTGAAACCTGCGTTATCGAGGACCCTCCCGATTACTGCTGCCCCGTAAGAAGGATGGTCAACATAGGCATCGCCCGTAATGAGAATAACATCGAGACAATCCCAGCCTCTCTCTTTCAGATCATTGTTTGTAATAGGCAGAAAGTACATGACGGTCTGTATTGTACCAGAATGGAACACCAAAATACAGTGGCTGTAAACGAAGAGGGTGGAGAATGCCGCGCTACGTGTAAATTGCCTTGTGCAGCCGTCAGGGAGTGTGGTATAAAAGATGTGCTGGAGAGATGTCCGAGAGGCTGAAGGAGCACGATTGGAAATCGTGTGTACGTCATAAAACGCGTACCGAGGGTTCAAATCCCTCTCTCTCCGCCACTGCCTATTTTTTATATGTTTTTATAATTCCTTATAAGTACTAAAATACCTTTAAAATTAGTTAGATATCAATTTTGACTGTTCATATGAGTCCATTAAAGACCATTGACAGCCATCAATTTTCTGTGGTAACTTTTTGGGGTAACCATGCTTACCTGTTCTGAGTTACCACAGTTTCACAGAGTTTGAAAAGGGGGCTGCCTTATGCCGCTTACGGACATACGCATCAGGAACGCGCGTCCCAGGAAAAAACCCTACAAGATGTACGACGCATCCGGTCTGTATCTTCTTGTCACTCCTTCCGGAGGCAAATGGTGGAGGTTCAACTATCTCCTGAAGGGAAAGCAGAAGACCATCAGCCTTGGCGTGTATCCCGATGTAAGCCTGAAGGAGGCCAGAAACAGAAGAGATCGGGGGAAAGACCTCCTTGCGGAGGGCGGCGACCCCTCGGCGATGAGGAAGGCGCAGAAGACTGACGGGGCCATGACCTACGGAGAGCTGACCATGGAGTGGTTTGAGAACAGGAAGTCAACGTGGGTGAAAAGACATGCGGAAACGGTCTTGCAGAGGATCAACAACTACATCCTCCCCGCCTTCGGGGATACCCCCGTCACTGGGATCACGACGCCTCTGCTCTATAAGTTCCTACAGGGCATAGAGCAAAGCGGCAAGATCGAGACGGCGCACAGGGTAAAACAGATAACGAGCATGATATTCCGGTATGGCATCGTGAAGGGTGTTGCAGAGAGGGACCCCGCATCGGACCTGGGGCGGGGGATGCTTACGCCGTCTCGGCCCCAGCACTATGCGACGATCCTCGAACCTGCGAAGATAGGCGCCCTCATGAGGGCGATCGACGGGTATGAGTACGTGCTCGTAAGATGCGCCCTCAAGCTCCTTTCACTCACCTTTGTCCGGCCGGGAGAACTCCGCAACGCCCGATGGGAAGAGTTTAAGTTTGATGAAAGACTGTGGGAGATCCCCGCCGAGAAGATGAAGATGAAACGGGAGCACGTGGTCCCTCTCTCCAAACAGGCAATCGCCCTGCTCAAGGAGTTGCGGTCGTTCTCGTCATACCTGAAATCGGAGTATCTCTTTCCGAGCCTGCGGAGCAGGCAAAGGCCCATCTCCGACGTGACGATGCACGCGGCGCTGCGGCGCATGGGGTACGACACGAAGAAAGATATCACCCCTCACGGGTTCAGGGCTATGGCGCGTACGATCCTTCATGAACGGTTGAAGTTCCCTCCCGAGGTGATCGAGCACCAGCTGGCACACGCCGTTCCCGATGCGCTCGGAGAGGCATACAACAGGACGAAGTTCATCGACGAGAGAAAGAAGATGATGCAGGCATGGGCGGACTATCTTGATACATTAAAAACATCAATTTGACCTCAACTGCTCAATCTGGCTTACGAGTTCTTTAATTTTTTTCTTATCCATTCTCTTATAAATGGCTTCCATGATCCTGTCAACTTCAGCCTCATTCCAGAGAGACATCTTTTTAAAAGGTTTGACCGGCCTGGGAAACAGTCCTTGTTTTATCAACTCGTACAAATGTGTTCTGCTCACTTTCATTTTCCTTTGTATGTCAACGGGTCTCATGAACGTCATTCGTTCCTCCTTATATGTTTTTCTTAATACATATAGGTATTACTCCGGCGGTGATGTTTTCGGTGGTGTCGCCTGCCTTGCGGGTTCCTGCGGAAGAATTAACCCGAAAAATGCATTTACCTGAACTTAATCCTTAATAAAAACCTCCTTTCGCAGTAGAATCAATTGTCTCCAAACAACAGACCCTAAACGAAAGGAGGGACAAAATGATGCAGAACAATTGTA
>JAQTNJ010000319.1 GCA_028713955.1 Syntrophorhabdaceae bacterium | reverse complement strand
CTATTGAAGAGGAGATGCGAAGGTCGTACCTTGACTATGCCATGAGCACCATCATAGGCAGGGCATTGCCTGACATACGGGATGGTTTAAAGCCTGTTCACAGGAGAATTTTGTATGCAATGTACGAATTAAACAACACCCATGACAAACCGTACAAAAAGTCCGCCAGGGTCGTTGGCGATGTAATCGGTAAGTTCCACCCCCACGGAGACCAGGCGGTCTACGATGCAATAACGAGGATGGTCCAGGATTTTTCTCTCCGTTATCCGCTCATCGACGGTCAGGGGAACTTCGGTTCTATCGATGGCGACGCGCCGGCGGCAATGAGGTACACGGAAATAAGGCTTTCGAAGATAGCGGAAGAGATCCTTGAAGATATCGAAAAGGAGACGGTCTCCTTCAGGGCGAACTACGATGATTCCCTTGTCGAGCCTTTGGTCATGCCCTCGAAGATACCGAATCTGCTTATCAACGGGTCTTCAGGGATAGCAGTCGGAATGGCAACGAACATACCGCCGCACAACCTGACAGAGGTTGTGGACGGTATGATTGCTTACATTGAGAATCCTGGCATTACCATCTCTGATCTCTTGCAGTACATTACTGGTCCTGATTTTCCAACCCAGGGAATAATCTATGGCAGGCAGGGCATCCGTGAGGCCTACGAGACCGGCAAAGGACATATCACCCTCCGGGCGCGGGCAGTTGTCGAACAATACAAAAAAGACGGGCGGGAAGCGATCATAATTACTGAAATCCCCTATCAGGTAAATAAGGCCCGCCTTATCGAAAATATTGTTGCATTGATCAATGAAAAGAAGATCGAAGGCATCTCTACCATCAGGGATGAATCGAACCGGGAAGGCATGAGGGTTGTCATTGAGCTGAAAAAGGGGGAGATTGCCATACCTATCCTGAACCAGCTCTATAAACATACACAACTGCAGACCACATTCGGCATCATTTTCCTCACGATCGTCAATAATGAGCCGCGGCTTTTGAACCTCAAGGAGATAATCACGGAATTCATCGATTTCCGGAAACAGATCGTTACCAAACGGTCTACCTTTGAGCTGAACAAGAACCTCGACAGACTCCATATCCTTGAAGGACTCAAGATAGCCCTTGAACATATCGATGAAGTCATTGCGCTCATCAAAAAATCTAAAAATACACAGGAAGCCAAAGCAGCGTTAATGGAGGGGTTCTCCTTATCCGAGAAACAGTCAACGAGCATCCTCGAGATGCGCCTCCAGCGCCTGACATCCCTTGAACAGACAAAGATAATCGAAGATTACACAAACACCTCGGAAGAGATCAAGCGCCTGCAAAAGATACTCCAGAGCGAAAAATTGCTTCTGGGTATCGTTAAAAAGGAACTCCTGGAGATAAAGCAAAAATACGGCGATGCAAGGTATACCGAGATAGTTGATGAACTTCCGGAGATCACCCTGGAAGACATGATCAAAGAGGAAGAGGTCGTCGTAACGATCACATATAAGGGCTATGCCAAGAGAACGCCGCTGGACCAGTACAAACACCAGATCCGTGGCGGTAAAGGAAAAACCGGTATCGTCGTAAGGGAAGAAGATTTTGTCGACCATCTCTACATAGCATCGACGCACTCCTATATCCTGTTCTTCACGAATACCGGAAAGGTACACGTTGTGAAGGTTCACACCATACCGGAGGCGAGTCTCTCTGCAAAGGGCAAACATATCGTAAACCTTATTAACATTGACAAGAACGAAAGGATAACTGCAATTGCGCACGTCAAGGAGTTTTCACCGGATAAATATCTTTTCTTTGTTACGAAGAAGGCCCATGTGAAAAAGATGGCCCTCGACCTTTTGAAGAACATACGGTCCACGGGTATCAGGGCAATAACCTTACCCGACGATGACAGTCTCATCGGCGTCCTTGAAACAAATGGTGAAAGCGAGATCATGCTGGCGAGTAAAAAAGGGTTATCTATACGCTTCCTTGAAAAACAGATCAGGTCCATGGGCAGGGCTGCATACGGGGTAAGAGGCTTGCGCTTCAAAAAGAGTGGCGACGAGGTCGTCTCTGTAGAGATTGTCAGTAAGACCTGTAATGTTTTCACAGTGACCCAGAAGGCTTACGGAAAACGGGCGCCCTGCTCCCAGTACCGGGTCCAGTCAAGGGGCGGCTCCGGGATTACCAACGTGAGATGCGGCGCAAAGAACGGGGAAGTCGTGAGCTTGAAGCAACTGGGGAAGAAAGACGAGATCATTCTTGTCACCGATACAGGCAGGACTATCAGGTTTAGCGCCGACGATATACCTGTACAGAAAAGAGGCGGCCTCGGCGTGAAATTGATGGATCTGAGAGAAGGAGAAACGATCAGCGGCGTAGCGATAATAGGCGAAGAGGAATGAAGATAGGCCTGATAGGGGCAGGCGCCTGGGGTACGGCCTTCGCACTCCACCTTGCGAGAACAGGAAAAGAGATACTGTTATGGGTCTTTGAAAAAGAACTCTTCGATATTGTGAAGAAAACAAGGGAGAACGCCTATTATCTCCCTGGCTTCATCCTGCCCGATAACATCACCTTTACCAATAACGTGAAAGACCTACCTGAATTTTCCGGGAATATCATTATTGCTTCCCCCTCTTTTGCCTTGCGAAACACTGTTGGCGCCGTCTCTAAAGAGTTAGAGGACAAAAAGATACTGATTCTCACAAAAGGGATAGAAAACGGCACGAACCTGTTTATGAGTGATGTCGTCAGAGAAGTGACCTATGGAAAAGCTCATATTGCCTCCCTTTCGGGACCGTCTTTTGCAAAAGAGGTGGCAGAAGGTCTTTTTACGTCTGCTGTGGTTGCTTCAAAAGATAAGGAGCTTGCCCTCTATTTTCAGAGAACCATACACAGCAATACCTTCAGGATATACACAAGTGATGACCCCGTCGGTGTTGAGCTCGGCGGGGCTATGAAAAATATCATGGCAATCGGCGCCGGTATCATTCAGGGTATGAACCTCGGCACGAATACACTGGCAGCGTACATAACCCGTTCGCTTGCTGAATTGAAAA
>JAQTNJ010000318.1 GCA_028713955.1 Syntrophorhabdaceae bacterium | reverse complement strand
CCTTTCTATCGGCGCAGGATAAAACACACTTACATCCCGAAAGGCATCTGCATGCCGCCGGTTACCTTTGCCATCTCTTCCTGCAGCATCTCCCGTGATTTATTGAGACCCTCATTGATTGCCGCCATGACCAGATCCTCAAGAAGCTCCCTGTCTTTTTCTTCCCAGATCTCGTCAGAAATTTTTAGAGTGAGCACCTCTTGTTTTCCATTCACAACGCAGGAAACCATCCCTCCGCCTGATTGCGCCTCAACGGTCTTGTTCGCAACCTCTTCCTGTATCTTCATCAATTTATCCTGCATCTTTTTTGCCTGCTGCAGAATCTGCCCGAATTGCTTCGACATAAAACCTCCTATTAAAGGTTAAACAACGACTCAGCCTCTTTTACAAAATCATCGAGGATACTTTTCTTCACCTGACCGGCATCCTTGATAACGATCGCCATGTCTCTGCCGAAAAACTCCTTGAGAAGGCGTTTTATCTCGTCGCCTTCAGTCTTTATAATGCCGGTATACCGCTTATCGAGAAAGATAACAAAACTGTCCTGTTCGACCTGCACTTGAAGATTTTCGAAAACGCCGCCGATAAAGGGCTTCTTTTTTTTCACGTACTCGACAAAACCTTTCGCATCCAGTTCACGGAGCGGTTCGGTTACCTCTCTGGCCACAAAATCTTCAACGGGACTGACAACGGTTTGTTCGACGGTATGATCACGGCGTTCAAGATTATCAAGGACCTTTTCAACGTCCCGCAGCTTTGAGAGATTGTAGAGGTTGATGTAAAGGACCTCCAGAGAGACCTTGGGGAAGAACCCCTTCAGCAGATCTTCCGCTTTTAACAAATAATGGAGCATATTCTGGATCTCGTAATATTCTATCCCCTGCAGCAGACCTGAAACCCTCTTGTATTCTTCTTCACCGATATAGAGAAAGGACGGTATACCGTCGCAGACCTTGATAAGCATCATGTTCCTCAAAAACGATATGAGACCCCTGTAAACCTGATGTATGTCATATCCTTCGCTGAGGGTCCTCTCAATGATCTCCAGCCCTTCCTTCAGGTCACCGTCAAAGATCGATTTGATGATCCTGTACAATACATCCCTCTCGACGATCCCGATGATACTGATGACATCCTTTTCCGCGATATATTTTCCGCCAAACCCGATGATCTGGTCCAGCATCGATTCGGCATCACGGAGGCTTCCGTCTGCCTCAACAGCAATATATTGAAAGACCCCCTCGTCATATCCGATCCCCTCTTCGTGACAGATCTTCTTCAACTGTTCAACAATATCCTTTTCCGAGATCCTCCTGAAATCAAAACGCTGGCATCTCGACATGATCGTATAAGGGATCTTCTGTACTTCCGTGGTAGCAAGGATAAAGATATTATGGCCCGGCGGTTCTTCCAGGGTTTTCAATAACGCACTTACCGCAGACCTCGATAACATGTGTGATTCATCAAGGATATAGACCTTGTAGATCCCGCGCATCGGCATATAATGCACGCTCTCTGTAAGCTCCCTCATCTCGTCAACGCCTGTCTTGGAGGCGGCATCGATCTCTATGACGTCAACGAAATTACCGCTGTTGATTGCCTTGCAGTTCTCGCACTCATCGCAGGGTTCCGCTGACGGTCCGTTCTGACAATTGACGGCCTTGGCAAGGATCCTCGCCATGGAGGTCTTGCCGACGCCTCTCGGGCCCGTAAATAGGTAGGCATGGGATATTCTTCCTGACTGGATGGAGTTCTTCAGCGTAGTGGTAATGTGGGGCTGTCCTACGACGTCCTCAAATCTTTTAGGTCTCCACGTCCTTGCAATGACTGTATAACTCAAACGAAAATACCCCGTGTGTCCATATTTTAGACCAGGCTACCTGCGGCACACGGAACAGTTATTACCGCTGCTTCCTTCCGGACCTGACGGGGTTCATAACATTCACGTTGCGCAGGGCCTGGTTGTAGGGATATTATACAAAACATCCGGCTACAAAGCAAAGCAATTACATACGTAAAGGCAAACGACAGTGAATAGAGGGTGTGAAAGGTAAAAGGTGAAAAGAGAGAGGTAATAGGTCGGCAAGCCCGCAGTGTATGGCGCAGTGTCATTGCGAGCGAAGCGCGGCGTTTTGTCATTGCGAGCCCGCAGGGCGTGGCGTAGTGTCATTGCGAGCGCAGCGCGGCAATCCCATCTTTTGAGATCGCCACGTTGCTTCGCTCCTCGCGATGACGATAAAGAATGAAGCTCCTCATGGTTGTGACGCTATGCGCCCTGCGCTTTGCGCTATGCTGATTCCGTATCCAGCGTCGAGTATCCAGCGTCCGGTTCACTATGAGCCATGAGCTATGAACTATGAGCCGCTTTTCTGATTGCGCACAACAGCGCCTTTACCTCCGGATAGCCCATAATGGGCTCCCGGCAATCGGTATCCGTCAACAGGTTCGCGTTTGCCTCTCCGGACCAGCCGTGGGGAACAAGGACCACCCCTTCGGCAACCCTTTCGTCCACATGTGCCTTCATCCGGACAGATCCCCTGTTCGTCTCGATGACCACGTCATCCCCGTTGTCGATGCCGTAGGTCCGGGCGGTCTCAGGTCCTATCTCCGCCTGCGGTTCAGGATTCTTTTCTTTCAATGACCCGATTCCCCTGAATTGTCCGTGCGTGTAATAACGGTTCCTGTTGCCCGTAGAAAGTATCAAGGGATACTGTTTCAATAACTCAGGGGAATTCGCGGGACTCCTCTGCGGCTCAAGATAGGTTGGGAGAGGGTCAAAACCGATCTTCTCCAGCGTGCTGCTGTATATCTCGATCTTGCCCGAAGGCGTTAAGAACCCTCCTCCTTTCATTCCGTAACCCTTCTCTTTGAAGAAGGCGCCTTCCGGTTTTTCTTCAAGGAGCTGTCCGAAGGTCAATCCTGTACGCGCAAGTTCAAAGACCACAAGCTCTTCCTCTGTCTGCCATGGAAAATCCTTTCCGATCCCAAGCCTCTTTGCAAGCTCCGTCAACAATCTCCACTCCGACCAGCTTTCATATAACGGTTCAATGGCCTTTTTCCTGAGCATG